>CAZLQG010000017.1:5471-21847 GCA_964561655.1 uncultured Candidatus Saccharibacteria bacterium
TCTGCCTGCTGCTGGCTGATTACGCCCTGGTCAATCAAAGCCTGCAAACGCTCCTGCATCTGCTGCTGATGCATCTCCTGCATTTTGGCCTGCAACTGCTCCTGGGTAATACCGTTCTGCTCGGCTATCTGCCAAAGTGTCTGTCCCTGCGCCCAGCCGTCCTTTACATCATCAATATTAATGCCAAGCAACTGTGCCTCCTGCTGGAATCTTTCCTGCTGGCGCTGGGCGATTTCTTCAGGGCTGGCCTGCTGGCCGAACCCAAAGCCCAAACCGTTGGCGGAAACCGAAACCGCGCTGGCAACAACCAAAGTAGCTACCGGCAAAGCCGCATAAAGCAAATACTTTTTTTTCATAAGCAATTCCTTTCTTTTAATGTTAATTTCGCTTTTGCTCGAGCAATTAAAAGCTTTCACCTATTACTACACCCTGTCTTTATTTTTATTTCATTTAAAAAACCGCCTTATAAAAAGACGGTTTTATTTGTGTTATTTGTGGTATTTGCCCGCCTAGACTCAATGTCTAGTCAAGGCTAGTGTATTTATGATCTAACGAATAAAACTCGCTTCAAACGCCCATTTGGTAGCCTGGTCAATTTCTTTTTGCGACATTATTCGATGCTTTAAAAGGAATTCCTGCTCTTTGGCAATATTGGTTTTGTACATTTCCGGGCCGTCCGTGCAGATTGCGAATTTAATTCTATTCTTTAATAAAGTTTTAATAATGTTCTTCAGCCCTGCTACATTCTTTACTACGCTGTTTCTTAAATTAGATGTCGGACAAATTTCCAAAGTGATATTATTAGCGGCAATATCCTGCATCAACTTTTTATCCCTCACGCACATTATCCCATGCCCGATTCTTTCAGGCCGGACTTTCCTGACTACAAACCTAAGTTCTTCCAAAGAACCTTCTTCGCCCGTGTGAACCGTTAAGCCCAAGCCTGCCTTTCTGGCCTTTCCAAACAGCCTGCCATGCTTTATCATTGAAAAATTTTTTCTTTGCGGGTCCGCCACGTCAATACCGATTATCCCGGCTTTTTTATATTTTATGGCCTTATTAACAATGATCTCGTTTTGTTTATAAGTTAAAGTCCGGCCCATCATCAAAATAATCCCGGCCCTTACTTTTGGAAATTCCAACATGGCCTTTTCCGCTCCCCAAATAGCTGACATAATGATATGATCAAGGTCACGCTCGCCGCCCCTATTCCTTTTCATTGGGTTGAATCTAAGCTCGTGCACCACAATATTGCTTTTGCGGTATCCGCCGGCAATAGTCCCCTTTACCGACTCTTCAATGGCTTCGGGTGACGATTGGATAAGCTCCGTCCAATAGTAGAAATTATTGTGCATTTCATCCAAAGTCTTATTCTTCTCGTTTCCGGTCATGGTAATCATATCTTCAAAATCCCAATAGTCTTTAGAAGGAAGCTTAATTCCCTGCCGGTGGGCTATGGACCATAAAATGGAAGGATGCACGGCAGAGCCTAAATGGCTGTGCAAATCTACGGTTGGGCGTTTAATTTTTTGCGGCATGTTAGTGAAAATAAAAGATAAAAGATAAAAAATCTTAATACAATTCTAGCATAAAAACTCAACCTTTTAAACATAAGGGAAAAATGGTAAAATAACTTTATGGATATTCCTAAAGAAATAGAAAGCATAAAACAGCGAAACCAGAAAGCGGAAGCGGATAAAGCCTGGGAACAAAGCTGGGCAAGGAGAATGTTTATTGCGCTCATCACCTACGTTGCCGCGGCAATTTGGCTGATCTGGATTGGGGAGATAGATCCATGGCTAAAAGCTTTAGTCCCAGCCTTAGCTTACATTTTTTCAACTTTAACTTTGCCGCCACTCAAAAGATGGTGGGTTAATAAAAATAACAAAATCTCCAATGAGACCAAATAAAGCAGAACAAAGAGAGATGCGAGCTGAATTTGTAGAAAGCTTAGAGTTTCCAAAAAGCATCAAGGTACAGATGGCGGAAACAACTCTAAAAGCTGCACAAATAAGACAAAGTTTGGAATCAACGAAAAAAAGATTAAAAAATGAAAGAACAAGATCTAAAATTTTGGCACAGGAACTTAAAAAGGCGGATATTGCTATCGAGCAGCTGCTCGAGATAGCACACAAAGACGAACTTACCGGGCTTCCTGACAGAAGAGGCATAAAAGAAACATATGAAAAAATAAAAAGGCTAAACCTTCCTGCGTGCGTAATGTTATTTGACGCAGACGACTTCAAATCCGTTAATGAACGGTATAAATATGCAACAGGCGACAGAGCCTTGATTGCTATAACCGAACGGCTTAAAAACTTAGCAAGGGAACATGATATTGTAGGACGCTGGGGTGGGGAAGAATTTTTAATTATCTTTCTTAACACGACGGCGCAAGAAATTTATGATAGATTTAAAAAAGATACTGAGGGGAGAAAAAAGAAATTTTCCAACGTTGAACCAATTAATTATGTTGATGATCAAGGCGAGATTCACGAAATTACCCTAAGCGCAGGCATTGCTAAACTCAAATTGGGCGAGGAACTAAAAAAGATAATTGCACAAGCCAATACGGCTCTAAAAACCGCAAAACTTAAAGGAAAAAATCAATTCATCTTATTTAATCAAAACGAACCCCAAAGGTTGCAAAATATTGCTTAAAATTAACACAAATATATGGAAAAGAACATTCACGTCACTTTCCATAAGGACGTAAACCAATGGGCGGTGGTAACCCAAGGGAGCCGCAAAGCCGCCGGGCTTTTTGAAACCAAGGAAGAAGCCTTAAAACGCGGCATTGAAATGGCCAAAGCCCAAAGGTCGGAACTGTTTATTCACCGCAAAGACGGGATTATTGAAGACCGCGACTCCTACGGCCACGACCCGTTCCCGCCCAGAGATAATGTCCATTAAATTCAAACTATTTTGGAATTTGATACAGGGCCCGAATTTAAGCCAATGCAACCATACCACTCTGACGCAGAAGTTGAGAAGTTATTGGCAATTCCAACTGAAGATGAAAAAAGACGCGGGCTAATTGAAAAAATCGCGAGGCGCTCGGCACTGCTTCAAAAAAAAGGCGACCTGGGATTTAAAAAAAGAAAACCGTCAAAGGAAATTGCTGCTGATTTGGCCCGCGTCGCTTTTGAAAAAGACAAAGAAACCCAGAGTCTGGAAGAAAGCGAGTGGGAACTTTATAAGAAAACTTTTTTGGAACATTATACTTAAATAATCATCGACAGGCATAGGCAGGCGGGTACAATGTAATATAAAAATGATGGCAGTAAAAAATTATGAGAATTAGCGAAAAAGAACTAAAAAAGAAATTGACGCCGGAGCAATACCATATTTTGCGGAAAAAAGGTACGGAAGTGCCTTTTTCGGGCAAATACTTAGACAACAAGGAGAAAGGCATGTATATGTGCGCCGCCTGCGGTCAAACTCTTTTTTCTTCCAGTGCCAAGTTTGATTCCGGCACCGGCTGGCCGAGTTTTATCGACCCTGCCAATTTGGAACATATTGAGCTTCAAGATGATAACAGCAACGGGATGCACCGAACCGAAGTTTTGTGCAAAAACTGCGGAAGCCACTTGGGGCACGTGTTCAATGACGGACCCCGAGATAAGGGGGGCAAAAGATACTGTATTAATTCCGCCTGCCTGAATTTTCAAAAAAAATAACTTTCAAAAAATTTGGTTGACTAACGAATTTTTGTTATAGTTTAAATAGAAATTAACACAAAAACGCTAAAAAACAACTCAAAGCGTTTTTTCTGTTTTTGAAAACTCTTTATGCCAAGTTATTTAGGTTTTGCTAAAAATCTATTTCAGAAGTTTATACCAACAGATGAAGTTGTTCCAGACTATAAAAATTTGGAGCAATATGGGATCATCGGTAATCTGGAAACAGTTGCTTTAATTTCCTGCACAGGCTCAATTGACTGGATGTGCCTGCCGCATTTGGAATCGGAAAGTGTGTTCGCCCGCCTGCTGGACAAAGACAGAGGCGGATATTTTAGCGTACAACCAAAAATCAGCTTTGAATCGTACCAAAAATATATTGAAAATACGAATGTTCTTGAAACTTATTTTAAAACCTCCGGAAGCAAAGCGGTGCTTACCGATTTTATGTCTCCTTTCAAAAAACGCTCAGTCTGGCACAAACATCAGATTTTATTTCGCAAAATTGAGTGTACAAAAGGAGTAATTTCATTCACCGCCGAATTTAAACCCAAATTCAACTATGCTAAAACTCTGCCTAAAATCAAACTTACTGAATCAGGAGTGGTGGCGGAAAGTAAAACAGAGAAAATATTTTTAGATTGCTCGTCCCCCTTTGAAATTACTCAAAAAGAAGCCAAAACTCACTTTACTTTAGGAAGCGGCGAAAGTCTATGGTTTACAATGCAATACAACAGCAGGAGTGCGTTTAGCTTAAAAAACCTAGAAAAAGAATTCAGCAAAACAACTAAATACTGGCGGGGCTGGGCTCACAAATGCGACAAACGTCAGTGCGTCTTTAATGGGCCTTGGCACGATCACGTAGTAAGGTCCGGTCTTGTTCTCAAACTTCTCGCGCACGGCGAAACCGGAAGTATTGCCGCCGCGGCCACAACTTCCCTGCCCGAAGACGTTGGAGGAAACAGAAACTGGGACTACCGTTTCAACTGGATTCGCGATTCCGTCTTTACTGCTCAAGCGCTTTATAATCTTGGTCACAAAAAAGAAGCCAGAGAGCTTTTCAACTGGTTTAAACGCTTATATAAAGGACAAAAGGTCAAGGACTTGCAAATTCTTTATGGTATGCATGGAGAAAAAGAAATTACGGAAAAAACCCTACGGAACCTAAAGGGTTACAAAAACTCTCGGCCGGTAAGGGTAGGCAATGCGGCGGCCAAGCAAAAACAGCTGGACGTATACGGTGAACTTCTAAACATGGCTTATGAAATCAGCCTCTCAGGAGAAAAAATTTCGCAAAATGAATGGCGTCTACTTAAAAAAATTGTCAATTACGTCTGCAAAATCTGGCAGCAACCGGACGCAGGCATTTGGGAAATAAGAAGCCGCTATAAACACTTCGTTTATTCAAAAGTCATGTGCTGGGTAGCCTTGGACCGGGGTATTAAAATTGCAGAAAAACGAAAATTTAAAGCTCCAATTGAAAACTGGATAAAAACCAGGGACAAAATTAGGCAGACAATAATAAAAAAAGGCTTCAACAAAAAAATGAATTCCTTTGTCCAATCTTTCGACAACGAACATCTAGACGCCGCAAACTTGCTTATCCCCATGGTTGGCTTTTTACCTTTTGAAGATCCGAAAATCAAGGGCACGATTGAAACCACCATTAAACACCTTACCAATAATAATTTAGTACACCGTTATAAAACCAAAGACGGAATTAAAGGACAGGAGGGCGCTTTTATTCTATGCACTTTTTGGCTGATTGATGCGCTTTCACTTTCAGGAAAAATTGAAAAGGCTGAAAAACTATTTTTGCATCTTTTAAAATACAGCAGTCCTTTAGGCCTTTTTGCGGAAGAGATTAACGACAAAGACCATACTCAGCTGGGCAATTTTCCTCAGGCCTTTAGCCACGTCGGATTAATTAACAGTGCTCTCTATATCGGCCTGGCTAAAGGCAAGCAGCCGCCGCAGAAAAAAACTTTCTTGGCGGCGGTCACCGGCAGAATTTTAAAAACCATTAACTTTATGGACTTTGAATTCTAAAACTCGAAATTTTATATTAAACTGGGGCGCAATTAGCGCCGCGGCGTATGTGGCTTTTCAGCTGATTGCCAACGTGCTTTCTACCAAAATCGCGCTTCTGCCGGGACTTAACTGGGCCATAGACGGCGGCACCATAATTTACCCGCTGACTTTCACAGTGCGCGACTTTGTGCACAAAACGCTAGGTAAAAAAGCAGCGCGGCAAATCGTAATAACGGCCGCGATTTTAAATTTAGTAATGGTAGCACTGTTTTGGCTAATCGGCAAAATGACGCCGGACGCTTCTTGGCCTTTCCAAGAAGCCTACCAGCAAATTTTGCTTCCAGTCTGGCGCATAGTAATTGCCAGCATAGTTGCCCAGGTTATTTCCGAACTTATTGACACCGAAATTTTCAGCTGGGCTTACAAAAAGTTCAACGACGTTTTGGCCGTGCTGTTTTCCAACAGCATTGCTTTAGTAATTGACAGCATCATCTTTAGTTTGATAGCTTTTACCGGAAGTCTTCCTTTCTCCGTGGTTCTGCAGATTATTTACACCAACATCATCATTAAGATGCTACTAAGCATAATCAGTTTGCCTACCATAAAAGCCGTTCCAAGGAAAGTAGAATTTGAGGAGATCTGATTAAATATTGCGGACAGTCCGCAAGCCTGTTAATTTCTTGTTGGAGGGACCTGGAAATAATTTAAAATAAACTGGGCAATTTCGCCGAAGGCTGGAGCGGCAGTACTCTCGGCGAATCTGACCGTGCGCGGATGATCTATCCTCACCAACATCAAAAACCTCGGATTCTCCACGGGCCCAAATCCAATAAATGAACCAATATTAATGTTTTCTTCGTAGCCTTTGACGTCTTTTTTTGACACCTGCGCAGTACCGGTTTTGCCGGCAATAAAATAACCGGGCACAGCCGCTTTTGTTCCGTGTCCGCTCTCCACCACATTTACCAACATAGCGGAAAGTTTATTGGCAGTTTCTTTAGAAATTACTTCGTCCACAACTTGCGCTTGGGTTTTTTCCACGCTACCGTCCGGATGGATTTTTGACTGCACCAAAAATGGACGCATCATTTTTCCCTGGTTGGCAATTGCGGTAAAAGCCTGAACCAATTGAATCGGGGTAACGGAAATGCCCTGACCAAAACTCGCGGTATGAAAATTAACTTTAATATTCGCCTTTAAGTTATCTAAATTTCCCACGCTCTCCGGCAGTTCAATGCCTGTCTCCTTCCCAAAACCGAATTTTTTTACGTAATCATAAAATTTCTGATTACCGATTTGTTCTTTGGCGAAAATCGCTCCGGTATTTAAAGACATCTCTAAAACTTTTGTCATTGTCTGCTCGCCGTGCGCTTCGTTGTCTGAGTTCTTGATTTTATAGCCGTCAATTTCCACTACGCCCTCATCCACGTAAGTTGTATCCGGATCTACCGCGCCTTCGTTTAAAGCCGCGGCCATGGTAATCGGCTTGAACACGCTTCCCGGCTCATAATTCCCGACCACCGCGCGGCTTGAAAACAGCGCCGGATCTTCCACTGTGTTATACTGGTTCGGGTCAAAATCCGGAAAATTCGCTATGGCTAAAATAGCGCCGCTTGAAGGGTCAACCACAATTACCGTGCCTCCGTCGGCCTGGTGCTGCTCCACGGTTTTTTTTAAGACCTGCTCTGCTTTGAACTGGATGTTTTTGTCTATGCTTAAAATTAAATTTGCGCCGTCCACGGCCGGAACAAGCTCCCTTTTGCCGCCAAAAATCCATGCGCCGGCAGAATCTTTTTCTTCCGTAATACTACCATATTGCCCTGCCAGCTCTTTTTCAAAATACCTCTCCAGGCCGTAAAGCCCTTCCTTGTAGTCTGTCCTGAAACCTATGAACCCCAAAGTCTGGCTTAAGAGATTTTTTTCCGGGTACACCCTGGTAGTTTCGGAATCAAAATGAATTCCGGACAACTCCAAGGCTTTTATTTTTTCCACTTCAGCATCCGAGAGTTGTTTTTTTAACGGTACGTACTTCCTTTTTATATCACTGATTTTTTCCAGTACTTCAGATTCTTCTAAGGATAAAGCTTCGCTCAAACTTTTGGAGGTCTTTTGAACATCCTGGATTTCCTCGGGCACGGCAAATACCAAATATTTTTCTATGTTCGTAGCTACTGGAAAAGTTTCTTCGTTAAATCTATCTACCAATTTTATTTCTCCCCTTGTCGGCTGCAACTTTTTAAAATAACTGTATTGATCCTCCGCGAGCTCCCTGGTTTCGCTGCCTTGAATTACCTGCAGGGCAAAAAGCCGAAAAGTAATCAACAAAAACATTAATAACAAAAAAACAGTCACCAAGGCTGTTCGTTTTGTAAAAGTGTCCGGTTTTAGTTTGGTCCTTATCATATATATTTGATGTTGATATACAGATACATACAGATAAAACGGATAATACTGATTTTATTCTTAGAAAAATATCCGTATTGTCAATATCATTTATATTCAGACCAGTATATCAGCATCATATTTACTTTATCTTTGCGAATACTGAGCCGTCTGCACGAATCTGGCCGAATCAATGGACACAAAATTTGAGTCTGCCAAATCGGTTTCTATATTCACAATAGAGGAAGCCTCGGAAATCTTCAAGGTCATCTGCCGGTTTTTTTCCGTAAGCAGGCTTAATTTTTTTTGCTGCTGTTTTATTTCGTAACCGGTAGAAGCATAGCTGTTCACCCCGGAAATATAGTTCATCAACAAAACCAGCATAAAAACTAAAAGTATTGAAGACAGCCAAAACCAGGCCCCTCGTTTTTCCACAAGATAATGCCTTCTCTTTTTAGAATTGATTAAAAGCGCCTCCGCAAAAAAATCACCTAACCTTAAAGTTTTTAACATAATTTGATAGTTTTATTTTTATTTTATTTTGATTATAGCTCTAAGTTTTGCCGGCTTGCTTCTGGGATTAAGTTTAATTTCTTTTTCACTCGCTACTATTGGCTTTTTACTGACTAATTTAGCTTCCGGACTTCTGCCGCATTTACATATAGGAAATTCAGGCGGGCATACGCACCCTTTGCATAGTTTCGTAAAATATTGCTTGACCATTCTGTCTTCCAGAGAATGAAAGCTGATAACTGCCAACCTGCCGTCGCTCGCTAAAAAATTAAACGCTTTCGGCAAAAATTCCTGCAAATTCTCCAGCTCGTGGTTTACCGCAATCCTTAAAGCTTGGAAAATTCTTCTGGCGTTGTCATCACTTTTATGTTTAATCGGCTTCGGTAACGCGCCTTTAATAATTTGATAAAGATCCGTAGTATATTTTATCTCTTGGCTATTGGCTCTTGACTGGATAATTTTTTTTGCTATTTGCCTGCTGAACTTTTCTTCCCCGTATTCCTGAAAAATTCTAATTAGTTGCTTTTCATCATAATTATTCAAAATAAATCTCGCATCAATCCCGTCACCGCTCTTGTCAAACCGCATATCCAGAATTTCTTTTTTCTGGAAACTCAAGCCTCTTCCGCTTTCGTCCAACTGATACGATGAGAAACCTAAATCCGCGACTATGCCATTTACTCTTGATATCTTATAATGTCTAACTATTTTATCTATGTCTTTGAAATTACCCTGATGTAAAATTAAAGATTTAGGATTTGGAATTTGGAATTTGGAATTTGTTTGTGATTTGTTATTTGTAATTTGTAATTTAATGTTGTCTATTGCTGCTTCGTCTAAATCAATCGCTATAACTTTACCGGCTGGAGCAGTCTTTTGAAGCAGCGCCCTACTGTAACCTCCCCCGCCAAGCGTCGCGTCAACAAAATTCTCTCCCGGCTTCGGAGCAAGGCAATCCAGAACTTCCGGGAGCAAAACAGGTTGGTGAAAATATCTCTGGCCATTGTTCAATTTTATTTTCCGATGAATTTTTGTCTTTATTTATTTTGAAGATGCTCTATTAATCATGATCAATCTTGCGCAATCTTGGTCATTCCTGATCAATCATTCTAGACTCCTAAACTTCCTAATTGTTCCGCAATGGCATTGCTCTGCTTTTCGGTCTGCGACTTATATTTCTTCCACAAGTCTTCGCTCCAGATTTCCACACGATTATAAAGCCCGGCGAACACTAAGCGTTTTTTAATTTTGGCAAACTCCTGCAAATAATTAGGGATCACTACCCTGCCCTGCTTGTCCATTTCGCAGTCCATTGCCCCGGCAAGCATCAGACGTGAAAAAGCTCGCGTATTAGCAGTGGCTATAGGGAGACTAGCCAATTTTTCCGCAAGCTTCTTCCATTCTTCCAGGGTATATAAAAACAAAGAGTTATCCAGACCTCTAGTAATGACTACCTTTGACTTAAGCTGTCCTCTGAATTTAGCCGGAATAGCGACCCGCCCCTTTTCGTCTATACTGGCCTGATATTCGCCTATGAACATATATCACATAACATGGAACACACAGCAAACAACAGATAATTTAAATGTTATGTATTATATGCTATATGTTCTATAATTTTATTTATCCACAATTCTTCCCACTTATCCCCACTTTTATCCACTTTCTACCATTTCACAGTTATTATATACCACAAAAAGCCACAGGTCAAAACCAGCCAAATAAAAATTTACCGCTTAAAAAAGCGGTAAATTTATTTTGTTACAATTATATCCACAAAAAAACTAAAAATTTCTTAAAATTACATCATTTTATTTTGCTTTAAACAAATATAGGTATAAGTATAGATATATTTATACTTATATTTTTATAAATAATTTAATATCCGGTCGTATTGCAGAAAATTAAGCTAATTAAAAACAGGGAGCCAAAAAAGCCGGCAGCATCAATTCAGCCATTTGGACATTTCATAAGCCGCGATGCCAAAAGCTACGGAAACGTTAAGGCTTTCCTTTTTCCCTTTAATGGGAATTTCCACAATTTTATCGCAAAGCTGCAAAATTTTTTTATTAATCCCCTTTCTTTCCTCTCCGAGTATCAGCGCCATACCGTATTTTAATACTTCAATTAAAGTTTGAGCTCGCCTGGAACTTACAGATATTGATCCTTTGATATTGTTTTCCAACCCTATAATTTTTATTCCCTCTAATCTTAAATCTCTAATCAGTTTAATCGCCGAAGACTTGTATTCCCAACCCACAAACTCTTCCGCTCCCAAAGCAACCTTATTTATCTTTAATCGATGCTTGGCAAGCTTTGGCGTAGGAGTATAACCGGTTAAATAAATTTTGGAAACCCCAAAAGCATCCGCCGTGCGAAAAATTGAGCCAACATTAAACAGCGAACGAATATTGTGGGCAATAACGTAAAATCGATTTTTATTAGTTCGGGGCATTCGTATCATTTTTTCTTTTTTTGAGAATCAAAAACCAAAACAAATAAATAAACACCAAAAGGCCGTAGTTGATAATCATAAACCCAGGCGCAGCCCATTGGATGCCATGGCTAAAATGATAGTTAGAAATTGGATACAAAAATGGGGTTTCATAAAAATCTACATGGGTAAGAATATCTATTAAAATATGCAAGGCCCAACCAAACATTGGCCAGTAAATACGTCCTTTTCTGATGGCCGTGATGATTATCAAAGTAAAAATAAATATAACCAAACTGTGTGTAAAATTATACGAATTTTCCGCCCAGCGAAACATCCACAAACTGGAATTAAAAAGCTCGGGCGAAAAATTCTTGCCTACAATGAATAAATACAAAGTCGCCGGAGCAAACGAGGCAATGTCGGGCAAAATGCCAAAAAGAACCGCGAGATAGCGGTTTTTTTTATTGTTTTTGTATTTTTTATAGAAGACCGTGTTCGTCCACAGCCCGTGAGCTAAAATATCCATAATTTAATCAAATAACTTCAAATTCCACTCTGGATTATTCTTGCGTTCCAAATTGCCGTCCATCTTAATTAAAAATATTTCGCAGGTAACAAGCGTTACCAGTTTAAAAACGTGGCCGCCAAGCGTGGTAAAATCGTTCCTGCCAAACATTCCATGAGCGTGAATAGCAGGTTTTCCTTCGACCATACTGCCATTACCAATTAAAGAAATTACTTCCAATTCTTCTAAATAAGGTTTTTTGCGGTACTCTTTTAAATGCTGGTTGTAATACCCAAGTTCCACTTCCGAGGTGCTGCCGATGCCATTGAACGCGCAGGCGGTTATTTTTTGCTCTTCCATAAATTTAGAAATGCCGGCAAAGACTTCATCGCCTTTGTCAAAACGAAACATAAAGCGCCTGCCATTTTGTAACACTATTTTCATTGCGTAATGCAAAACTTACAAATACTAACTCAGCGTTATATCACGGCTTAAAACATCCTTCACTTTTTGGACAATGTCGTCCATAGACTGGTCGCTTTTAAGCAAATAGTCCACTGCCCCGGCTTCCACGATTTTACTGATAGTCTCAACATCCCCAACATTGGTCAAAACAACTACCGGCACCTTAGCAGTCTGGGGGTTGGCTTTAAGCTCCCAAAGCACAGCAATGCCGTCTAGCTTAGGCATTAAAATATCCAGCAAAACCAAATCCGGCTGGCTTTGCTTAATTTTATTTAAAGCTTCCTCGCCGTCGTAAGCTACATCGGTCTCGTAATTGGCGGCTTTTAGTGCATCTACCAAAGAGCCGGAAATAAGCTTATCATCTTCGGCGACTAAAATTTTTGCCATGTTTAACTCCTTTCGTCGTAAATTTCAAGATCCAAGATGCCAAGGTTCCAAACAATTTAAATTCTAAATAAATCTTTTATTTATAAATTTAGTTTTATTTGGTTCTTGTTATTTGGTTCTTGGTTCTTAATTTTTTATTGATAATGAAAAATAAAACGTACTTCCCAAATTTTCGCCCGGGCTTTCCGCCCAGATTTTTCCGCCATGCGCCTCTACAATGCCTTTACTTACCACAAGACCTAGGCCCGTGCCTTTTCGGCTTCTGTCCACGCTTATAAGCTGCTTAAACTTAGAAAACAACTGGGACAGATCCTCCTTGGCTATACCGACACCGCTGTCTTTTATAGAAACTATTACCTGTTTATTTTGAGCATCTGCATTCAGACCAATGTCTATTTGCCCGCTGTCCGTGTATTTAATCGCATTGCTGATTAAATTACCCATTACCTGGGCTATTCTTATTTTATCAAATTTCATAGTATATTTCTCGGGGGTATTCACGTTTATGGCCAAATGCTTACGTTCGGCCTGTTTTTGGAAAATATTGGCCTGCTCTTTAATTACTTCCGCCAAATCGGCGGACTGGGTATTCAACTCAAATTTTCCGGCCTCAATTTTTGCCACATCCAAAAGATCATTAACAAGCTCCAGCATATTGTTAGAAGCGGTTTCAATTGTTACCACCGTATCTTTAAGTTTTTTAGGATCCGCTCCCGGCTGAGCCGCAGCCAAACTTTTGAGCATGCTTTCCGAGGACCAACGTACCGCAGTCAAAGGCGCCCTGAGTTCATGAACCATCATGGCGGTAAATTCCTGACGCAGTTTTTCCAAAGACTTTTCCGAGGTGATGTCATGAAACACCACGCTGGCGCCGATTATCTCACCATGCGGATCTTTAACCGATGCAACGCTCAACTCCAGTGCCTTATCCTTTAAAATCAGTTCTGGTACGGTCACGGTTTTATTTTGCGCTATAGTCTGTTCAATCTTGGTTCTAATATCAACTTTGCCGGCCAAGGCATCTACAATGTCAAACATGCCAATTTCCTGATTATTTTCAAGGCCTAAAATTCTCTTTACGGCCGGATTGTAAACCAGAAGCTGATTATTTAATCCTACCGTAATTACGCCGTCCGCCAAAGAATAAATCACCGCCGAAAGCTTGCCTTTTTCACTTTCCAAAACTGCCTGGAGTTTAGAAACCGCAGTAGCCGCCTGGTTGGTAATGGTATACAAAATTGAGGCCTGTTCGTCGCCGTAGCGCCCCTTTTCCACGGACGCTACATTAATTAAGCCTACCAATTTCTCCGAAATTACCACCGGTAAATTAAAAAATGACTCTACTTTTGTTTCCAGGTTATCGTCCAAAATATTGCCGGTAATGCTTTCGTCAACGGTAGAAAGATGAATTTCCTGGTTTAAGATTGTGGAATAGGAAAGTAGCATCTTTTGCTTTACTTCCTTTATAAAATCGTGATTTACCGAATTCTCCACATGGCATTTAAAAACAACTTTGCCCTCGGCTTCTATCATCATGGAGGAAACGGTATCGTACTCCAACAAATTTCCTAAAGAACTAGTAATAATCTCCACTATCTTATTGGTGTCTAAAGAATAACCAATTCTCTCGTTAATCTCCTTTAAAACCTGGGCCTGATAAACTTTTTGCTGGAGCTCCAGCGACCGTCCCGCCGCCTCTTTTAAATGCTTCCTCTCGCGCAAGGAAGTATAAATATAACTGGCTACCACAATGCCCAGCATTACAAAATCTATAACTAAAAGAATTTTAACAATCATTTTTGTTTCTAAAAACCCAAAAAGACCTTACATCAAAATTAACTCTGTATGCTCTTGCCTATGTCCTTCATCATTGGATACTTTTCCAATAAAGTATTCAAAGTCATTTGTGCAATCTGCCCCGAAAGCGTCATGTATTCATTAGCAACTCCCTTTAAAACCATTTGCGGATCACCGCTTACTTCCTGCACGGTGCCGTCTTCGGCTACGGAAAGCCCCGGGATTTTTCTGGCTTTGTCCAAAGCAATGTTGGGTCCCAATACTACCATTTGCTTCTGGACAAGGTCGGTTAGCATTTGTTTGTATTCTTCATGGTCTGGCATGTTTGTTTCCTTTTTGATTATTATATCTTATTGATAATTTAACTAAAATTATTATACCATGAAATCAATCTTCATTAAAATTCTTAAACTTATATCCTTTCAAGTCTTTAGCCAAGTTCCCTATAAAAAACAGGCTTTGCAAGCCTGTTCAATTTACCAAACCATGTGCCTAATGATGGGCGGGATGCTGTTGGTGCTGCTTTCTTATTTCCACATGTCGTTTTTTGTGGAATAAAAAAACCGCCAAAGCCATCAGCAAATAACCTGCCCAAAACTGCCACTTGGAGTACATGCCGTAGCCGACAAAATTAGTAAGCACAATTAAATCGGAAATCAAAGCGACCACAAACCATAAAATCGCAATGAAAACGCCTTCAAAATAATTTATCACGCCCAGTTTCCTTACCAAAATAACCGCCAAAAAAATGGTTGAGATCCAAAACAGCAAATACTGCAAAGCTAAATTTTCAAAAAATACACTTCCGAAAAAATAATACTTCAGGACGCTAAAAATTGCCCACTGCAAAACTAAGATAACAAAGAAACGCTTTATAGTCATCATAAAATTATTCGTATTGAAATTATTTCCCGTTTTTCAAACGCTTAGGGGCCCTTTTCCTGACAATCTTCCTTTTTATGGGCTTTGGGGAATCGGATGAAACCACTTTAACATTCGTCGTTAAGCCTTCCAGCTCCCAAAGGTCAGTTTCTAGTTTTTTTTGGACGGCTTTAATTTTGGAATTAAGCTGATAGCCGGAATGTTTCCTAGCCGGCCAGTATTTGCGAGCCACGTAATCGGCAAAACCCCTATGGCTGCATTCCTCGTAAACCTTTTCATACCAGTACATTCCAAGCCAAATCCCGTACCACGCCCCAAACATCATAGCCAAAATCAGCGTAAAATAATCTGCCGCCAAAAACAATAAATAAGAGTTTTCGGAAACGTCGGCAAGAAATTTTGCTCCACTCAACACCAAATAGAAAAATATTACAATCCTATGCAATATCAAAAACAGCAAGACCCCAAGCATGGCGCTTAAAAAAAGATACAAGGATTTTTTAAACCCGCTTTCTTTATTTTCCCCCATTTTCTAGTTTTAATTTTTATTGAGCGCGGTCCGATTTAGCCGAAACACCAACTAATGTTTATACTTTTGGTTTCAATCTTTACTCTCCTAAATACTGACCTTATTATAAAGAATAATTTAAAAATAAGCAAGAAATATATTTTACTGATATTATTTTGAACTTAAAATGCTCTTTTTATAGCTGTCCAGGTTATCCAGCGCCGTTCCGGTGCCTTTGGCCACGCATAAAAGCGGATCTTCGGAAACAAAACACTGCACCCCGATATGTTCGGAGATGCAATGGCCCAAATTCTTAAGAAGCGCCGTGCCTCCTGTCATAATCATGCCTTTGTCAATAATGTCGCTGGCCAGCTCCGGAGGGGTATCTCTTAAAACCGTTCTTATAGCCTTTACAATCTCAAACAAATCGTCCTCAATGGCTTTTACCACCTCGTTGGTGGAAACAGTTACGATTTTGGGAAGCCCCGAAAGCATATCCCGCCCCTTTGCTTCCATTTGCTCTTCTTCGTTTAAAGACAAAGCACTGCCAATGGAAATTTTAATTTCTTCCGCAGTGCGATCGCCAATAGCCACGCCATGCTTTCTTCTTACGAAATCCACGATTGCCTGGTCAAGTTTGTTGCCGGCTACTCTGATTGAAGTGGAATTGACTATACCGCCCAAAGAAAGCACGGCCACGTCCGTAGTACCGCCGCCGACGTCAATTACCAAATTTCCCGAAGCCGAAGCTATGGGAATCCCCGCGCCGATTGCCGCAGCCACGGTCTC
>CAZLQG010000018.1:0-20965 GCA_964561655.1 uncultured Candidatus Saccharibacteria bacterium
ATGCAAAACTACGAAAAAAGACATCTGGGACTAATTCAAGCAGATCAGTTAAAAGATGAACTTGTCGCTGAGTTGCGGGATAGCGGTTATATTGATGCAAGCGGAAATAGGACAGGGGAACTGTTACCGCATTTTTCAATTCCACCTGAAGCTCTAGTTAGTTTCGGCTCTGATTCTTCTAGAAGCGAGTCTTCAGAGAGACGTGAACCTCCAACAACCCGGCCGTAAGCTGATCGTCCGATACTCTATGGTCCGGATAATAGACCTATACAAAATAATTAAATTCTGAATTGAATTTGGCAGATTGTAAAGAATATTAATACTTAAGGTATGTTAAAAGGCGCTGAAGAACTAAAATTGTTTTTTCACAAAAATGAGAGGCTTGACTCTGATTTATCAAGGCCAGTGCCCCAAATTTTTGATGTTGCGCAAATTTTGGATGTAAGAATTGTGGAACAATTCGAAAGAATGACGAAAGAGAGCATAAATACCGGGGATGGCGAAACTGCCCTTTTGGGTCGAAGGTTATTGGAGGACATTCTCTTACCTCAAATTCCCCCTATTCAACTGCAGAAATCTTCTTTGTATTTTCGTTATCAAAAGATAATAGCTATGTTAAGATTTATGAATCTCTCCGTTTACGGAATGCCTATTATAACTAAAACGATTCGTGAAAATTTCTTAACGGCTTTAGAGGCGGAGATTGATATAAAAGATCAATTTCAGTTTATTTTAGACATTTATGATGATATTCTCTTGGAAGGGCATATAGCAGAAGAATTAGGCAGCGCCGTGTTAGACTGCGAGGAAAAATTAGGAAACGAAGCTTTGATGGGGGATAATAATAAAGCTATCCCCCAAACAGTTGGAAACTGGTTAAAACTATATATTCAATTTGGATTATCAGGTCCCGAGCATAAAACAGGTTCTTTATCAAGAATCCAATTTTTTAGAGCCAACCCAAGCGCATTAAAGCTATCAAGGTATGATCAAAAGATATTGCTTCAAATTTTTAGACTTTATGATTGGTTAAGATATGGCGAAAAAATTGAAGGTGAAGAAATTGTAGAGTCGGGAACAGAGGCGAAAGAGATTTTGGAGCCGGCGGAAAAACAGACGAAAGGGAGGGTGGAAGCGGTTCCGGAAGCGCAAGCGCCGTCGCAATCCATTTCTGGTTGGCAAACATCCCAAAAACCGGGTAGGGATTTTAAACCGGTTGAGAGTATGAATATTCAGGATATTCTTAAAGGAAGGGGTGTTCAGCGGACGGCGCAAACAAGAATAAATCCTTTAGGCCCGCAGGCAAAGGAGAGCAATGTTGGTAAGGAAGTTTCCCGCGGGCAAACAAATATTCCAAGCGCTGCCATGCGGGCGGAAAAGCCTTCGGTGGACATTGACCGAAAATTAGAAGAACTTTCCAAAAAAGTTAAAAAGAGGCTGGATAATAAAAGCTAAACTAATAGACGAACAAATGCAATCGCAACAACTTGCTAAAATCAAAAATCTAATCAACACTTCCCAGATTTTAGACCAGACGGAAAGGGAAGAATGGCTCACGCTTTTGCCGCTTATGAACGACAAGCAGCTTTTGGAGCTCCAGAGAATTTTAACCAGCCCCGTGGCAGCAGAAGCTCCTGCTCCGCGCTTTGCCCCGCCGGCAGTATCTTCCGGCCAAGTTTCAAAAGTTTCTAAAACCCTTCCTCTTAAGCATATTATGAATTTGCCTGCTTGGGAAAAACCCGGTCTTGCGCCTGCGGAAATTGCCAAAACACAAGCAGGAATAAAGAAGAGCGGTTTTTTGTCAAAGTTGAAGTCCATTTTGAAGGAAAAGGAACTGCCCGAGGGCCATCCGGAGTTTGAGTTAGAACTGCCTGCCTTACCCTTGACGGCGAGTCAGGGCAGGCCGGTTCCAGGAGCGGAGACCGGCAAGAAATTTGACGACAATCAGAAGATAAAAAAGGTTCCGCCTGCCGGCAAACCTGAGTCCGTAAAACAAATTTTGGCACAGCGTCCTTTGAAGAAAGAACGGCCCGCACCGAAGGTGCCGCTTCCCCAAAAGTCTACTGGCTTTTTAGCGGACAAAACCAAACCGGTAGGTTTGGCTCCAGCACAAAATATCATGACGAAGAATTTAAATCTGACTTTGGGCAAAGGCAGTAGCGCGTTAATTTACAGCAGCAAAGGGGTTGATAAACTGGAGCACAAAGAGGCTAAGCAGGCGCTTTCGGTTTTGAATTTAAAGGACGCAGGAATGCCGAAGAAAGATGTAGCTGTAAGTCAGACAGGAGAGATAGCAAAGACACGGCAAGTTGAATTCGAGGATAAAAATCAGCCACGCAAGGTTGAGTGGGAGGCGGTTTTTCCTGCCCAAAAAATAGCAGATATGCCGCTGGAGCCGGAGGCTCATAAAGGCATTGACAAATGGCCGCAGTTGGAATCGGTTGTTTCCCGTCCTACAACTGGAGCTTCGCAAGTAGCTTTGGATTTGGATACGCTTGATCAGCTTTCCGAGTTTAATATTGCTCAGTTTGAGGGTGGTTCCTTGGAAGATCTGGTTGTTAAAATAAAAAAATTAGTTAAGATGTTTGGTTATCACAATGTAGTTTTTAATTTGGAAAAAAGCCCGCTTTTTAAAGCTTATATAAATACCGGAATGCAGTTGTTAAATGAGAGGGCCGACAAAGTCGGCCAGGCTGTTATCAAGGACAATTTTTTAAATAAAAGAGAATTTGAAAAGTTTGTTGATTTATTGCGGCAAATTCAGGCGGTATAGCAGAGAATTAAGAATAAAATTATAATTCCTCATTCCTGATTCCAGATTTTTCATTGTGATTATAAAAATTTTTTGGTTAGAATGATAAAATTTTATGTTATAATTATCTAGTAAGATTATGCAACTCAGTAATACAACCTCCCATTAGCTGCTGCGAATTCGATGATAGAGAGGTGTGCTGAGTTGGAATGGGGGTGGTCGGCCAAAAAACTATCCGTTTAATTTTGTAGCAGCTAAAGGCCGACGCCCAAAATCAGCAGATTTATCTTTTTAATTAGTTAAACATCCTAAATTATTAATTTCATTTTTTACGCCTTGTTAGGCGTTTGGAATGGGAGGTTGATATACCGAGTGCAATTTCCAGTACCTCAATTTACAGAGGTCGAAGACAAAATCATCGGCCCGCTAACTCTTAAGCAGTTCGGGATAATTTTCGCCGCCGGAATTTTTATTTTCCTTTTTTATTCGGCGACGAAAAGCATATTGGTGTTGGTTTTTGTTTTTATGTTAATTGGCCTTCCAGCTTTAACGTTGGCCTTTGGTAAAATTAACGGCAGGGCGGTTTATATGGCCTTACCGGTTTTAATGAAATTTTTTACCAGCCCCAAAGTGCTGATATTCCATAAGGAATTAGGCAAAAACTTTCAAGAAAATATTAAAATAAAAGAAGTAAAAATGGAAAATCAAGAAACTGTACAGGACACAGATCAAACGCCGCAAGACCCGCAGGCCAGGCTTTTAAAGTTAAATCGTTTGCTTGAAGAACAGGCAAGCAGAGAAAAGGAACTCGCCAGGCAGATTCATTAATTAACGGAACTTTTTTATGGAACTGGAGATGAAAAAAAAGAATAAGCAATCGAGCAAAACCACCCAAAGCTTTTTGAGAATTAGTGAAATTAAGAATGACACGGTGGTTTTGGACGACGGCAGTTTAAGAGCAGTTATTGCCGTGTCTTCTACAAATTTCGATTTGAAAAGTCAAGACGAGCAAAACTCCATAATTTTTAACTTCCAAAGGTTCTTAAATTCCCTGGATTTCTCAATTCAAATTCTAATGCAAAGCAGGAAAATGGAAATCGGCGGATATATTGACAAACTAAAAAAAATCGCACAAAAACAAACCAATGAACTTTTAAGGGTCCAGACCACCGAATATACTGAATTTATCAGCCGTTTGATTGAAAATGCAAGTATTATGAATAAAAGTTTTTATATAGTTGTGCCTTTAGGCGAAAGCATTCTGCCCAAAACCAGAGGTTTTTTTAGCCGCTTTTTTGGTGGAGGCAAGGCTAAAGAGACCGCGGAAAGAATAGAAAATTTTGAAAAAGCCAAAGAGAAACTGGATACCCGCGTTTTGGAAATTGTTTCAAATCTTTCGGGCATTGGAATTAGGGGTATCAGATTGACTACGGAAGAAATTATTCAGTTGTATTACAATTCTTATAATTTTCAGGCCGGGCCGGTTATTGACCCAAAGTCGTTAAGTGAAATCAAAATTGCTGAAGTTAATAAATAATCTAATTTAGAAATGAGCTTATTCGGACCGCAAGAAGATCAATTTAAAATGCCGCAGCAAACTCTTCCTTCGCAAGATGACACGTTGATCCAGGAAGAGCTTGTGGCTCTTAAGCCTTTGCAAAAAGTGCCGAGTCGGGTTGTGGCTGTGCCTCTTGAGCCACAAATCTCTCCCAAACAGAAACCGGGTGAAGAAATAGTGGAAGAAAGCATTAAGAGGCAGCAAGAAAGCAAAAAAGAGCAGGATAAACTTTTGGAAAAACAAAGAAAACTTGAAGATAAAAAACAAAGGCTTGCAGTATTGGAGCAGGAAAGAAATTTAAGCAGACAACTTTCCGAAGTCGACAGAACGTATCGTGAGGGACTGACGACATTAAAAGATTTGCTCGCACCGGCTTCTCTGAAGTTTGAGGCTTCCCATTTCGAGTTAAACGGCAGATTTGGCAGAAGCTTCTTTGTTTTGACTTATCCAAGATTTCTTTCCACTAATTGGCTTTCGTCCGTAATTCAATCGGAGGGTGAATTGGATTTGTCTATGTTTATTTATCCGATTGATTCCGCCACCATTTTAAAAAAGCTAAAATCCAAAGTGGGAGAAATTGGTTCACAGATGGCTATTAATCAGGAAAAGGGCAAAGTTAGGGATCCGATGTTGGAGACCGCCTATCATGACGTGGAAGGTTTGCGCGACGCGTTGGTGCAGGGAACCGAAAGATATTTCAGGTTCGCTCTGTATTTTACCATTTATGCAGACGACTTAAAGGAGCTGGACAAAAATTCCGCAGGGCTGGAAAGCGCTCTTGGCAGCAAGCTGATTGTGACCAAAAGAGCGCTTATGCAGACCCAATCCGGTTTTAATTCTACTTTGCCTTTAGGTTTGGACGAAATGGATGTGGCAAGCAATATGAATACCAGCCCCCTATCCAGCGCTTTTCCGTTCGTTTCTTCTGATCTGACTTCTAACGACGGTATTTTATACGGCATTAACCGCCACAACAACAGCCTGATTTTATTTGACCGGTTTGCTTTGGAAAACGCCAACGCGGTAGTCTTTGCAAAAAGCGGCGCCGGAAAATCTTATGCCATTAAACTTGAAATTTTGAGGTCTTTGATGGTTGGCACGGAAGTGATTGTGGTTGATCCGGAAAATGAATACAAACACTTGGCCGACGCGGTAGGCGGCACTTATTTAAGCGTATCGTTAAATTCCAATTCGCGCATTAACCCGTTTGATTTGCCCATTGGTCTTGAAGGCGAGGATAATTCCGATATCTTGCGCAGCGCGGTGGTTAATTTGCTCGGTTTGTTTAATTTGATGCTCGGGAAGTTAAATCCTACTGAAGAGGCTTTCATGGATAAAGCAATCTGGCAGACTTATGCCAAAAAAGATATCACCCCAGAAATCCAAGATTTTAGAACCGTGGAACCGCCGACAATGGACGACTTATTGGAAATTTTAAAAGGCACGGTTGGCGCGGAAAGCCTGGCGCAAAGGCTTATGAAATATACAGAAGGGACTTTTGCGGGGTTGTTTAATCAGCCCACGAACGTGGTTTTGAACAACCAGCTGGTGGTATTTTCCATAAGGGATTTGGAAGATGAACTTCGGCCAATCGCAATGTATATTATTCTGAGCTACATTTGGAATACTGTGAGAAGCGAGCTTAAAAAAAGGATTCTAGTGATTGATGAAGCCTGGATAATGATGCAGCATGAAGACAGCGCTAGATTCGTTTTTGGCATAGCCAAGCGCGCCAGAAAATATTATTTGGGGCTGACAACAATTACGCAGGACGTGGCGGACTTTATGGCCAGCTCTTATGGAAAGCCGATAGTTACCAATTCTTCCATGCAGCTTTTGTTAAAACAGAGCCCTGCGGCAATCAACATTATCGCAGAAACTTTTTTCTTAACCGAAGGGGAAAAGTACTTGCTTTTGGAAAGTGAAGTCGGAGAGGGTATATTCTTTGCGGGGCTTAAGCACGCTGCCATCAAGGTTTATGCTTCTTATGTAGAAGACCAGATAATTACTACTGACCCGAAACAGCTTTTGGAAATTCAAGAAAGCCAAGAACAAATTAGCTAAATTCCAAATAACAAATAACAAATTCCAAATAAATTCCAAGTTCCAAATTCCAATTGTCATTTTTAATTCGAATTTGATTATTTGGTTATTATTTGGAGTTTGGTCTTGTAATTTGGAATTTTAAATTGTATGGCAGATGAACAAGATAATAGTGGGGTAGCCGTAGCTGAACCGGAGGATCAGGGTTACGAAGATCAAGGTCGCAAGGATGATCTAAGCGGAAAAAGCGGTGAAATTTTTAAAAAACCGAGGATAATTTTTCTCGGCAGGCCGTTTTTTGGCAGCTCTTCTATTTCTCGTGTTTCAGTTAACGGCAAGGATGTCCCTCAAAATGGCTTAATCAGGTTGAAGCCCGGAGATGAGGTTAATATTGCCGGCGGCGGTTTGGCGGGATTTTCCGAGTGGAAGTTTTTCCAAAAAGGCAAAACCGGCAAACAGATCCCAAAGGCCATTGACCAGGACAAGAGCGTTGTTTTTAGAATACCGGATTGGGAGTTTTATTTTGGCCCTAAGGAGGGGGTATTATTAGTTTTTTCAAAAAAAGGATCGGCTCAAATTTGGGGGGTGCCGGTTGCTTTTTATTTTGGCAAAGTAGAGTCAGAAGAAGGTAAAAAAGGCAAGGCCGAAGGTGGGAAGGAAGGAAAGGCAGCAGACGAAGCTGCGGGTGCTGCAGGAGGTGGGATGGGAGTCCTTACACAGGCAGTTGGCGATACCATTACCGGCGTGGTGTCTCCATTTATTCCGTATGCAGATAGAATCGCAAAAAGAAATGAATTAAAGGAAGCTCTAAAGTCGGGGGATAAGAAGAAAATTTCAAGTTTGACAAATCAGCTGAAAGCTTCCGGTGATGTGGAAGGTCTACGCGAGGCGGCAAAAGTTTCCAGCAAAGAGCATGTTAAATTGATTAACAATGCAATTTATGAAGCCAGTCAGGCAAAAATCAGCACAGGCGAAACCGCGGTAAAGTTGGATGAGATTGCAACGTCAATTGATGTTACTGATGTTGACGTAGGCGGTGAAATTAGAGGAGAAGTGGAAACGGAGGCTACGGCTGATATTAGTGGGGAAGTTAGCGCAGAAATTCAGGCGGCCGATGAAGTTTCGGGCAGGGTGGAAGGGGAAGTTTTGGCAAGGCCGGGAGCAGCAGCTGCAGAGGCTAAAGTGGGAGATGCGGCGCGGGTGGAAGATCAGGTTTCGGCGGGGGTAGGAGGCCAGGCAGTAGGAGAGGAGGGGGAGATAAAGATAAAAAGAGAAGGTGTAATGTCCCAAATTCCCTTGCAGGCGCAAGGGAAAGCAGGAAGAGAGATAGGTGCTCAAGTCCGACAAGAGGCGGGAGCAGGAAAAGTTAGCGGAATTGCGGCAGGGGTTGATAAAGCCGGACTGGCTGCTGCTGGTGTTGCTACTGGAGCCGTGGAATCCCAGACCGCAGACAGGTTTGAGGTTCCCGGGGAAAGAAGGAAAGGTAAAGTGGAACTTGGCGCTGACAGTAAACCTGTTGGAGAGTCAAGAGCGGAAATTGAAGAACTGATGAAAGCTAAAGGCGTTGATGTCGGTAAAGTTCAGGCGGACGAAGTTACGGCTGCAGACACTCTTCGTGGGGATATTATCAGTCAGGCTTCTGGGAAGGCTTCGCAGGAACAACAGCCACCAGTTCAAAAAAAGCGGGCAGCGGGAGCAGGTATTGGCGGGGAGGCGGATTTGGCGGAGGAAGAGGAGCCCGAAAAAGAGCCCGAAGGAAAACAGAAAGCTGAGGTGAAGCAGGAAAGGTCTTCAGAAGCCGGAGGGGAGGGGTTTGAGCCTCAACTGGAAGAGTTAAAGAAGCGTGATAAGGATTTGCGGCGGGCTATTCCTTCGGTGGTAGTTGCTGGAGGCGGAAAAGAAGAAGAGGGAGAAAAGCCTGAAGAAGAACCGGTGGCGGAGGGAAAGCAGGAACCATCCAAGAAAGAGCCAGAAGTTAAACAAAAACTGGGGCCTTTTTTGGGCGCAAAACATCGCCCGCAAGCTGCAATTGATTCAGTTGGCCCAAAAGGGCAAGCTCCAGGTTTAGGTTCAAAGATGCCAGAAGGTGGGCCTGTGCCGCCTGCTCCCGGGGACGCGAAACCGCAGGCGGAAGCTCCTATTGGCCCGCCTTTGAGTTCCGAGGAGCTGGCGAAGAAAGCTCCAGGAGAGAAAGGCGAAGGACCAAAGAAACCGGGAGATGGTTTAGGCAAGACCGATTACGATCATTTATTGCCAGAACAGCAGAAAAGGGATTTGGAAGCCTCTAGGCAGAAAGATTGGCAGTTAACTGAGTCACAAAAGGCAAAAATTGAAGAAGAAAGGGCAAAACAAGTAGCCAAAAAGGCAAGTATGGCTATGAATAAGGCGTTGACCCAAGCGGCTTATTGGGTCTGGGGTTCAGCTATACCCAGCTTTGGATTGTCGGTTTTATTGGGAGCCATAGTTGGCGATTTCTTATGGGCTTTTAAGAACTGGCTGATAGAAAAGTTTTTGAACCCTCTGCTTAAAACAGAAAAGTTGAAAAGCATGGCCAAGGAAATCGCCAAGGACATAAAATTCAGCGTTCAAGTCAAGTTGCATATTGTAGCGATGAATTTAGTTGTGGTGTTAATTATTGGGCTAATAGTACTTTTGTTTTACGGAATTATTTGGTGGGCCTGCCAGGACTGGGGAGGGAGGGGAGTTTTATATTTAACCGGTTATGATGATGTTTGCGAGTATATAGATAGCAATAGTTTCGGTTTCGGCGGGGGAGATTCCGGTGGAGGCGGCACTAGCGACAGTTGGGGCAGTGGTACTGGTAAATGTAGCCCGGCGCTTTCAGGAGTCGCTTCGGTCGCCAGCTTGGCCGGTACTTGTTTTGGCTCAAATGCCTACCAGGCTTCTTCAATCGCTTTTGCGGAAAGCGGAGGAGACCCTTCCAGATCCAGTGGTGTGGATAAATGTCAACCGGGCGGAGAAGCGGTTTCTTGGGGTTTGTTTCAAATAAACATCAGCGCGCATAAGATAGGCAATTTAGATTGTCCTGCGGCATTTGATAAAATGTATACGGGAAGCAATCATAGTTGCAAAATAGTTAATCAAAGTTTGTATAACCAGTGCGTCCAGGTGGCGACTAATGCTCAAGCCAATATCCAATTGGCCTGCCAAATTTCGGGCAATGGCTCTAACTGGTCCGCTTGGGGAGCAAATCAAAAGTGTGGGTTTTAAAATTAATTTCTAAGCAATGAAAAGACTTTTAAAAATTTTAGTGGTTTTGATAGTAGTTGTTTTATTTAGTTACAGCTTGCTTAAAATTTTTCAAGGAGGCGGCGATGTTGGCCAAGGTTCGGTTCCTTCAGGCGATACGATAGAAGTCCCCGCGCTTTCAGGAACAATAAAAGTAAAAGATTTTACAGAAAATCCTTTAAGCCAGACCGTAGATATTTTAACTTTAGCTGAAACCGCTGATTACAAAATAGTCTATTTTAAGGCTGACCAAAGTTTTTTGATTAATTTGTTTTCTCAGCCGCTTTTAGAGGCCAGGGACGAGGCGCAGAAAGTGTTTTTGGAGAAGTTAGGGATTGAGACAGCTGAAGCCTGCAGACTAAATATAACCGTTGCAGTGCCTTATGATATCAGCCCCGAGTTTTCAGGCAGAAATTTGGGATTAGGTTTTTGCCTGCAGGGAGAGGAACTTTAGCCTGTTTGTTGAAAGTTGTTTGATATTGTATAATAAATAAAGAATACTTTTGAGAAATTTAAAGAAATAAAAACAGTATGACCCAGTAGAACTTCTTTGCATGCCTTTGGTTTTTTAGAACAAGGAATGTATAAGTTTTATGAGGGTTATACAAATATTGATAATTATTAAGCTTTGCGACCTGCTTAAGGCGGAGAGCAAATGCAAAGAAAATCTACTGGGATGAACAAAAAAGCCATAGCCATACTTGGAGCAATATTTATTTTAATAGTCGGAACATTAGGGTTTTTGATATATTCCAAATATTCAGGTGGTGGCCAAGCAGACAAGGGGGATATTGTGGTAGGAGACCTGCCTGCAAACCAGGACGGCAGTAGCGAGCCGATAGATTTTACCGATAATACCGACGGTAGCAATCAACAGAACCAGACAGATAATCAAGCTCAAAATCTAAATGGTTTTGTACAATTGTCTGACGAGTTTGTTATTTCGCCGATACTGTTTTTTAATGGCAGAGGAATTACTTATTTTGACCAGTCCGGCAAGCTGTTTCAGGCGGATTTGGTGGAAAACTCCGGCAATTTAGAGTTAACAAGGGTGAGAGAACTGGTAGAAGTACCTTATAAGTCAGGCATTACAAGGATTTTATGGCCTAAGCAGGGAAACAGATTTCTCGCCGAAATCCAGAATTTTGGCGAGAAAAGTTGGACCTTTTACAACGGAGATTTGGCTGTGTATGCCGATTTGCCTGAGCAGGTTTTTTCTCTGGACTGGATGCCGGGGGGTAATAAAATTGTATATGTCTGGGTGGAAGACGGCAAAGCCACGTTAAATTTAAGTGATCCTGATACCAGCAACTGGCAGGAGATTTCAGAGATGTGGGAATTGGATAACAATATTAGTGTTTCTCCGGACGGCGAAAATATTTTATATTACCGAACGACTAATGCCGGCACTACGAACTCTATTAATCTCACAAATTTGCAGGGCACGATGTGGAAAAGTCTGGTTAAAGACGGTTTTAATTACGGAGTAAAGTGGAGTCCTGACGGAAAGAAATTTTTATTCGGCAAGAGAGATACAACGGACGGGAGCCTGAATTTGTGGGTCCATAATGTTAACACCGGCGAGGTGAACAGTTTAAACATTTTAAGCAGTGTAGATAAAGCGGCATGGGATCCGGATAGCCATACGGTATATGCAGCCGGGTTTGCGAACTCTGCAGGCGCGTCTTCTGATTCGGAAAAAATTTACAAAATAGATTCATTAAATTTCAGCCAAAAGGAGTATGATCCTGGCAGTCTATCTGTTGACGCAAGCGATTTGTTTTTAAGCAGCGCGGCCGATAAACTTTTCTTTAAAAATAATTATGACGGAAGTTTATATTATCTGGACCTAACGCAATAGTAAGCGTAGAGCTAGAAGCAAAAAACGAAAAACCACAGCGTAAATCCCAAAGTTTTTAGCTTTGCGTTGTGGTTTTACATTTTTAAGTTTACATTTTTAAGTTTTTTTATGGCCAAGTCCCAAACTATATTTATTTGTTCTAATTGTCAATATCAATCGCCGAAATGGCAGGGAAAGTGTCCTTCCTGCGGCGAGTGGGATGTTTTGGAACAGTCGGGAATCCAAATTTCCAGGCCGGGATCAAGACGAAAAATGTCTAAAATTCCTCAGCCTGTCAATCTATCTTCTTTAGACGAGGGGCAAAAGCCTAGAATAAAAACCGGAATCGGAGAGCTCGATGAAGTAATTAGGGGTGGAATTGTGCCCGGTTCGTTGGTGCTTTTAGGAGGAGATCCGGGGATTGGCAAGTCGACTTTGGCATTGCAGATTTCCATGAATTTAGAAAAGAACGTGCTTTATATTTCCGGGGAAGAGTCTGCCAGCCAAATAAAGATGCGGGCCGGCAGGATTTCCGAAAACCACAATTTCGAGGTTTTGGCGGAAACTGAACTGGAAACAATCTTAGCGTTAGTTGAAAGCAAGGCCCCCGAGGTTGCAATAATTGATTCCATTCAGACTATGTATTCGGAAAACGCCTCCGGAGTTGCCGGCGGAGTGGCTCAGGTTACCAATGCCGTGCAGAACATAATGCGCTTGGCGAAGCAAAGGCATATAGCGTTTTTATTAATTGGACATGTTACCAAAGAGGGCTACTTGGCCGGGCCTAAAACTTTGGAGCATATGGTGGATACGGTTTTGTATTTGGAAGGGGAGCGGTTTGCTAATTTAAGGATTCTACGCTGCGTGAAAAACCGTTTCGGCACCACTAATGAAGTCGGGGTTTTTGAAATGGGCGGGCGGGGAATGACGGAAGTTAAAAATCCTTCCCAGCTTTTTTTGGGAGAAGATTCCATAAAAGCTTCGGGTAATGTAATTACAAGCATTGTAGAAGGCAGCCGGGCATTACT
Source organism: uncultured Candidatus Saccharibacteria bacterium (assembly GCA_964561655.1). Classification (GTDB taxonomy): domain Bacteria; phylum Patescibacteriota; class Doudnabacteria; order UBA920; family UBA920; genus CAZLQG01. The sequence continues at coordinate 12,471 of CAZLQG010000018.1, forward strand.
TTTGGAAATACAGGCGCTTACATCCGTAAGCAATTTTGGCTATCCGAAGCGTACTACCACGGGATATGACAATAACCGCCTGCAGCTTTTAACCGCGATCCTGTCCAAACGGGCGAATGCGAATCTGTCCAATCAGGATATTTACATTAACGTAGTCGGCGGCATTAAAATTGACGACCCTTCTGCAGATTTAGCCGTGGCTTTAGCTATTATTTCCAGCCTTAAGGACATTGTAATTGAAGATACGGTGGTCATGGGCGAACTTGGGCTTTCAGGTGAGATGCGGTTTGTTCCGAATTTAGAAAAGAGGATTAAAGAAGCGGAAAAGCTCGGTTTTAAGAAAGTAATCTGCCCAAGAGTAAAACCGTCTGTAAAATCTAGAATAAAAATTATTACGGTAAAGACATTACAGGAAGCTATTACCGGAATTAATGAATAAAATTAGTATATTAACTTTGCATGTTTAGTAGAATCCCTGCCTGCCGGCAGGCAGGCTACAAGTAAAAACTTTGCAGGAAGCAGTTGCTGTTTTGAAATGATCAGTTATTCAAAATGTACTAATTTATGCTTGATTTTTTCTTGAAGCAAGGGAAATGCTTTTAAGTTTAAATTGTCTTTCAACAGATTTTGGGCTTCTTTTCGGGCAATGGGGATTTGGGAAGTGTATCTGGTGTCAAAATATTTAAAATTCCAACCGGACTGGGCTTCCCCGAAGATTTCGCCAAAACCTCTTTGTTTTAAATCCAGCTCCGCAAGTTCAAAACCGTCCTGGGTCCTGGTAAATTCTTCCAGGCGTTTTTTAGTTTCCAAGGTTTCGTTGTTCGAAAATAAAAGGCAATAAGATTGATGCTCGGCTCTCCCGACACGCCCGCGGAACTGATGAAGCTGTGAAAGGCCGAACCGTTCTGTTCCTTCTATTACCATTACAGAAGCGTTGGGTATGTCCATCCCGACTTCCACCACGGAAGTAGAGACCAGAATCTGAATTTTGTTTTGCAAAAATTCATTCATTACTTTTTCTTTTTCTGTGCCTTTGAGTCTGCCGTGCATCAGGCCGATTTCAAATTGGGGGAAAATCTTTTTTAGATTTTCTTGCTCTTTTTTAGCAGATTTTACTCCCAGTTTGTCGCTTTCCTCAATCAGAGGCGTGATCACAAAAATTTGTCTGCCGTTTTGAATTTGTCTTGATATAAATTCATAAGCTTTGGCTCTGCTATCATTACTGGCTAGTTTGGTGACAATCGGCTTTCTTCCCAGGGGCTTGGTTTTTATTTGCGAAATATCCAGTTCACCGTAAAAAGCCAGCTGGAGAGTCCGTGGAATCGGAGTGGCGGTCAAAGACAAAAGATGGGGAATCTTATTCGACTGTTTAATTAAATGGGAGCGCTGTTTTACGCCCCAGCGATGCTGTTCGTCAACAATAGCCAGGGCAAGGTTTTTAAATTTTATTTGTTTTTGGATTAAAGCGTGGGTGCCTATAAACAGCCCCGGCATTCCTTCGGCAATCAATTCTTGCAGATGTTTTTTCGACTTTTCCTTTTTATTAAGAATTGAAAAATTGTTGGTTAAAAGCGTGCAGCGGGTATTAAAATTAGGCGAAAGATTTTGAAGCAGTTTTTGGCAGGTGTCAAAATGCTGTTTGGCCAAAATTTCGGTTGGAGCAAGAAAAGCGACTTGGTATCCTTTTGACATCGTTTGCAGCGCGGCTATAAGCGCTACCAAAGTCTTGCCGCTGCCTACATCGCCCTCTAGCAGGCGGTTCATGGGGGTTGGTTTTCTAAGATCCTGCAAGATCTGCCAAGTGGTTTTTTTTTGGTCATCAGTAAGTTTAAAGGGCAAAAGGCCGGTGAATTGTTTTATTAGGTTTTGATCAAACGGGATTTTATAAGCCTGCTTGGACATAAGTTCCAGTTTGTATTTTTGCGCTGCCAGTTGGTTTATAAAAATTTCCTCAAAAGCAAGCCGTTTTTTTGCTTTTTCTATTTGTTCCTGATTTTCCGGAAAATGAGAAAATTTGACAGTTTGTAAGATGTTTAAGAGTTGGTTATTTTTTAGTATTGGCGTTGGTAAAATATCGGTAATTTCATCGGCAAGCGGCAGAACTTGGGCCATGAGGTTCCTGAGGGTTCTGGGATAGAGTTTTGCGGTCAAGTGGTAGACCGGGACCAATCTTGATGTATGGACGGGGAAGTCGCTTGCTTTTTCATAAATTGGATTAACCAGCTGGAGAACGTTTTTATAGTATTCGGGAATTCCGGCCAAAAATAATTCATCGCCAGTTTTTAAACTTTTAGCTAAATAAGCTTGGTTAAACCAAACGATCTTAATTGAGCCGGTATCGTCGGAGATAATTGCTTCAGCAAGCGACATTCTACCCTTAAAAGAAAAGCGGCTACTGATACTTTTAATTTTTCCTTTTAGGCTTACATTTTCGTTCGGTTTTAATTCTTTTATTTTTTTTGTCTGGCTGAAGTCTAAATATCTGAAAGGAAAATAAAAAAGCAAGTCCTGGACTGTTTCTATTCCAAGCTTTTTTAAAGCCGCAACTTGCGGCTTGGTAATTTTTTGGATTTGATCAATTGGAGTATCGGTAGTCATACAGGATTAGCCCTACTTCGCCCTTCGGGCTTCGAAGGGCACTTCCTCGCTCTCTAGATACTGGATGTTTGCACTTCGTAGCTCCGAAGGAGCGAAGAAGTGGTGCTCTCGACAGGAATTGAACCTGTGGCTTTCTCCTCTGGAGGGAGACGCCCCGCCCGCCTTGCTTTGTTAAAAAAGATCGCTTGATTTTTTGCTTATGGTGCTTCTAAGAGGAGTCGAACCTCTATCTTAGGCTCCGGAGGCCTACGCTCTATCCGTTGAGCTATAGAAGCCTTAGATATAAAGTTGTGAGCAGGACTATTCTGGCAAGTCTAAGCGGACAGGTCTAATCTTCTGAGCTACGAGAGCTTGTTGTTATTTGGGACAGACGTGTAATTTGTGTATTTGTAAAAATCAAAATTTAAACTTGTGGCTAATTCGTTGGGTCAGGGTTTCGTCGGTGTCTTCGTGTTCCGGCAGGAACTGGATTAAGAATTCCCTCACATGGTCGGGATTTTGCTCTTCCAGTTCTAAAATAATTACGTTATTCAGGTGAGCCGTGGTTTCGAGGTTTAGTGTTTTGTGTTTTTCATTATGGACTATCCAAAAGTGCTTTATTTGTTTATAGGGGAAAAACAATTCGCCAAAATGCACTCCTTTGTTGGTTAGCTGGATTTCCACCTGTTTTGGTTTATGTTGGGCGAATAAAATAATCAGCAGCGATAAAATGCCTATGCAGATTGCCGCGAAAAGGTCTTTTTGGATAATAAAAAAGCCGACAATTAGAATGGCTATTGCCAAAAAAGTAATGTACCAAGAGTAGGATTTTTCATAGTGCCGGAATTCCGGCGCCTGCCATAAAATTTTTGTTTGATTTGCCACTGGATTTTTATGTCTATTATAATTATAATTCAATTTATGGAGGCGTGCCGGAGTGGTCGAACGGGGCGGTCTTGAAAACCGCTAGGGGTTTATAGCCCCTCAGAGGTTCGAATCCTCTCGCCTCCGCCATTTTATATTTATCCAGCATTTTCCACAGATACCCTTTTGCTTGGCAGCGAAATGCGTCGTATATCAGTTTTCCTGTGGGCCCTGACATTTCGCGCAAAAGTGCTGGATTTATTATACCATCAATTTTGTCTAAATCAAAACGGCCTTTCTCTAGAAAAAGGCCGTTTCTTCTTGCCCCGCACTAATTTACTGAAAGCTCGTCCTGTGGAAATTTTGATTTCATAGCTTTGGCCTAAGTCTTGTTTAGGACAAGCCAAGTATAAATTAGTGCGGGGTGAATTTCCTGCCTCAATTAATAATTGAGGCCGATTTCAGGACTTTTTATCATCCTGAACGAAGAGAAGGATCTCTTTATTATAATTATATTCTTGAGATTCTTCGCTCGGGTCCAAGATGCCATTTCAGATTTCAAAACGCAGTCTGGGGTTTTGGATCTTCCAAAATAAAGATGCCTTTGATGTCGTTGGGGTTTATTATTTCCGGTTCATTTATAGTAGGGATAGCGCTTTCTTTAGTCGTAGAGCCCGTGTCTTCAGTCTTCTTAATTATAGTTTCCGGAGTAGTAGTGTTTTCCGCCTTTTCGTCCTGTTCCCCTTTGACTTCACCTTGTTCCTCTTTTTCAAAAATTATTATCCTTTGGGCGATCAGCCTGCCTTCATCTTTGGTGCCTAAAATATTTACCTGTTGCTCTGCAACTAAATCTTTGCTTGTAAGACTTTCTTCCTCGCTGTTTTTTATTATTGTGTTTTTTGTAAGACTAAAAGTGGTTTTTTCCACAGTGACGTTGGTTTCAGTAACTGCATCAATTTTTCCCGAAATCACGACCGTATTAGGTCCGGGTTCCAGCTGGGTTAGAGTTTGCTCTTGCCCCGCGGCTACTATAAGCTGTTTAATTTCGGAAAGTTTATTTTCGTTTTCTTTGGTAGTTTGAGCTATTTTGCTTTCCGGTCTGATTTCTTTAACAAGGGCGGTTTGTTGTTTGGTTAAATTTTCCAAAGAAGAAACTAGCGGGTAAGATTCTTTGCTTAAAGTTTTATTTTTGGCCGCGTTATTTACCGCCTCAAGCGTATTTTGAGTTGTGGTGACCAGCTCATTCAGCGCGACTTGTTCTGTTTCGGGGTTTCTTTGGGGGTTTTGCAGGATTTTTTCCACTTCCTGCATTCTTTGTTTAGCTATCGCCACTTGCAGATTTACTTTTGCTTCCGGACTAGAGGCGAATTTCAGCCTAAGCTGTTCGCTGGATTTTTTTAGAGTGAAGAGTTTTTGTCCGGGTACGCTGCTCATAGCCGCATAGGTTGTACCGGCAAGGAGGAGGATAAACACAACAATCGGTGTGGTGATGCTTACAAATTTGTGCACGTGCAACCAGCCAAAGAAGGAGACAGGGGAGGCAGAGAGGGCGTATTTTCTTCGCATTGCCGGTTTGGGCGCCGGGCTTTTGGGTATGGACGTTAATATTTCTGAAATTTCCAGCATTTCCGCAAGTTCCGTCTGATTCTTCGGGCAAGCTGAAAACGCCTCTTTTTTAGAGAAGCCTTTTTGAAGCTTGGTTATAGCTTCGTCCAAAATATTTTCAAGATTATTCTTGTTGTCCATCTTTGAGTTTTTTAGTCAGTTCCTTAAGTTTGGCTATGGCCCTATGTTGAATGACTCTTATTGTCCCTTCGCTTTTGTGCAGTTGTTCCGCAATTTCCTGGTTTGTGAATTCTTCGAGGAATTTGAGCTTTAGGATAATTTGTTGTTCCGTGTTTAGTTCTTTTAGCAGTCTTAGAAATATTTTTTGCTGCTCTTTTAGGTTGATAATGTCAATTATATTGGTCTCGTATTCTAAAGTGTTTTCCAGTCCGTCCAGAGAAACTGTGAGCTTCTTTTCGCGGTAGTAGTCTATGACCTGGTTTCTCGCGATTTGATACAGCCAGGCCTCAAACGAACTATCTTCGTTGACAGAGGAAATTTTAGACAGGACTTTTAAAAATACGTCTTCGGCCAGATCTTCCGCGATTTCCTTGTGGCCCACGCGGTAATAAATGAATCTATAGATTTTTTCAAAATACTGGTTGTAAAGCTGTCCAAAAGCCGCCTGGTCTCCCTTTTTGGCTTTTGCCAAAAGACCAGCCAGCGCACTTCCGCCTTCATTCCCTTTGGATGGCGAGCTAATATTATAGACGAATAAATTTTGCATTTGTTACAAAATTAAGCCATAAAATTTAAAAAACCACAAGCTAACCACTCTCCAATCACACCTATATTGAAGTAATTGTAGCATATTTTATTATTTGGGTTTTTTTATAAAGTGGTAATCGGGCGGCTTTGGGTAATGTAGCATTTGTCTTTTTCCAAGGCCCATTCAATGTCTTGCGGGTGTTTGTAATGCTGCTCAATTTTTTTGCAGATTTTCGCTAGCTCCACAATCTGTTTTTCTTTAAGCTTTTGCTTGCCACCGGTTTTTGCGGAAAGCTTTTTTTGCACTGTGCCTTGGGGGGATTTGACTATCATCATATTCTGTTTACCTATGTTAACGTCCAGAATGCTAAAGTCTTTTTTATGAATAACATAGGTGTCCGGAGTGATCATGCCCCCGACGATGGCTTCACCCAGACCAAGGCCAGCTTCAATTATCATTTGGTTCCTGTCTTTAGTCACCGGATGCACAGTAAAGCAAATGCCGGAAATTTCGCTCTGCACCATTTTTTGCACAATGACCGCTACCGATACTTTAGTCTTATGCAGTTTTTTTTCAAAGCGGTAAAATATTGCGCGCGGAGTAAATAGGGAAGACCAGCATTTCTTAACGGATTGCAATAGATTTTTATCATTGACGTTCAAATATGTTTCCAGTTCCCCGGCCCAGGACGCAACTTTGCTGTCTTCCGCGGTAGCCGAAGATCTCACCGCTACCAATAGACGATTGTAGCGCGCCGATTTATCGGCCTTGGCAAGTTTATGATAATTATCCAGAATATCCTTTTTTAAATCCTCTGGCATCTCCGCGTCCATAATTAAATCCCTAATTTCCGCGGAAGCTTTGTCTACGGAATTTATATCTTTGTGGTTAACTTTTTTTAAAATAGCTTCAATTTCCGTGTCTAAATCCGTTTCTTTTAAGAATCTGTCAAAAGCGCTTGCCAGCACCACAAATCCCGGCAGCACGGCAAGTCCCGCCTTAGTCATTTCGCCTAAAGAGGCTCCCTTGCCTCCGGCAATGGCAACATCTTTTTTTGATATTTGGCTGAAGTTTTTTATCAATCTCATAGCTTTTATTATATAGAGTAATACATATTTAATTACGTAATTAAATATGTATTACTCTATTTTGCGGACGATGCCTTTATTTGCGTCCACTTCAACAAAATCTCCGTCCTTAAAAATTTGTGTCGCTATTCTTGTGCCTATGACGCAGGGTTTTTTGAGTTCCCGAGAGACAATGGCCGCATGGCAGGTTATGCCCCCGTCGTTGGTAACAATCGCGGCGGCTTTCTTCATGGCAACCACAAAGTTCGGAGTAGTCATGGTTGTAACCAAAATTTCTCCGGGTTTAAAATGCGGCAGCTGTGATGTATCTAAAATAATTTTTATTTTGCCCCGGGCAACTCCCGGGGAAGCAGCCATACCAGAGATTATTTTCATTTCGGGCTTTTTTAAATCTTCAGAAAATCTTTTCAAGTTCTGTTTATCTTGGAAAAACCGGTAGATAACGCCATTTGAACCTTTTTTAAAGTAGAAACCGAACATTTTTTCCCTTTGCCGCAGTTGCCCCACGGAAGGTTTGCGGCCGTATTTTAGGGCGGTTGTAACCTCTTTGGGGCTAAAATTTGTCAGCGTTTGGTAGTTTATGCCCAGGCGTTTTGCTATAGATGTTAAAAACGGCAGGGAATAGTAGCTGCTTAGCTGGAAATATTTAACGATTTCAGTTTCGGTCCAGGTGCTTTCTTCAAGCAGTTTTAAAAGCAAAAGGAATTTTTTAGAGGGGCGGATGTTCTTAAGCAGTCTTTTTTTTGCCCTTAGGGATTCTTTGCGGGTTTTTTTTAGCTCCTTAAGCTTGCTTTTTGGGTCTGTTTTTGACAATATTTTTATCTCTTGCCAAATATCTTTGGGAGTAGTCGGGTTATAAATTAAGAACATAATGTCCATCCACCCGTACTTTTTATGGAAGTTAACAATTGGCTTTTTGGCTTGAGGCGGCAAACTAACGAAGCTGCTTTTTTGATATTTTTTGAATTTTACAGCCAGTTCCAGCAGTTCTTTTTCCCGTTTGAAAAAAATAGTCTCTTTGTGGCTGTAAGACAGGACAAGCAGTTTTTGTTTCAGTTGTTTTTCTTCCAGGCTGGGAAAATATTTTTCTGCTTGCTTTTCTACCGCTTGGCTTAGAGTCCGGACGACAAAATTTCCGATTGGAACATTGACATCAGCCAACACCTTAGTTTGCATCAATAAATTAAAGTGTTTGGCAAGTTCTTTATTTGAGGGACAATTTTTAATTGCGGGATTGATTTTGCTTACTGCATTTTTTATTTTTTTGTCGCAGTTTTTTGCGTAATTATATAGGCCGTTTGTGCGTTTGGATTTTACTATCCGGGATAAAAGGTTTTTGTAGATTTTTTCTATTTCAGACCTATCAAAATAATGCCCCCAATTAATATATTTATAGCTATTAACGCTAAAACCGAAATGAGGAGTATTTTTTAAATAGCCTGATTTAAACATCCCCCAGTAGGAAATATTCCGGGAGAGGTAAGAGCCTTTCTTTTGCCCGAAACGGTACCAGTGAGTTTTCATATTTACTTATTCAGCTTGTTGGTTTTCGGCAAATATGGATTTTTTGACTAATCCTTCTTTCTTGAACCTTTCCTCCGCGGCTTTGGCAAGTTCCCTGACTATGTTCCAATCCAGATAAACCTTTTTGC
>CAZLQG010000019.1:0-20438 GCA_964561655.1 uncultured Candidatus Saccharibacteria bacterium
CAAAGTTTGAGCCCCGTGAGTACGTAAAAGAAAATTTTACTCATGCAAAATCAGCAAAGAAATATTTGGAGATTATAAATGCCTAAAGTTTCTATAAACATTTTAACTAAAAACAGGAGCGCGCTTTTGAGAAAAGCGCTTGAGAGTGTTGCCCGTCAATCGTTTAAAGAATATGAGGTCATAGTTGTAGACGATGGATCTGCAGATGAAACAGTAAAGGTATTACAAGATTACAAGATTACAAAATTGAAAGATTTACAGATTATTAACCACCAGCAATCGTTTGGTATCACAAAGAGCCGGCAGGAAGCATTGGAGGCGAGCATCGGGGAGTATGTGGCGATTTTGGATGATGATGATGAATGGATGGACATAGACAAAATATCTAAGCAGGTAAAATTTTTAAACGGACATCCAAATTACGTGTTGGTGGGAGGAGGAATTGTGATTGAAGGATTGAAAGATTTAAAGATTGAAAGATTTCGGTCGGAAACGGATAGAAGCATCAGGAATTGGATGCTCATTAAAAATTCGTTTTTTACATCTACAGTGATGTTCAGGCGCGAGGCCGCAATCAAAGCGGGTGGATTTGTCAAAGATGAAATTGACTTAGGTGAAGATTACGACTTGTGGTTGAGGATGGGTAAATTAGGTAAAATGTATAATTTTAAAGAAGCCTTTACCTTATACGCTAAGCCAAGCTATAATAAGGAAAAATTCAAAGCTTTTTTGCAAAAACAGCTGTATCTTATTTATCGCCACAAAGACGACTATCCTTGGCATTTCTTAGCATCATTAATATTAAAAATCAGACTGTGGTTTTAAATTTTTAAATCTAAAATTATTAAATCTCTAAATTTTCTTGCCTTTTCTTTTTAAAAAATTAGACCTTCCCGAAGTGGTTTTGGTAGAGGCCAGGAGTTTTCCGGACGAACGCGGAAAATTTTTAGAGATGTACAAAAAGAGCGATTTTGCGCGCGCGGGGATTAAAGCAGAATTCGTGCAGGATTCCATATCAATTTCTAAAAAGAATGTTCTAAGGGGCCTGCATTTCCAAAAGCCGCCACACGTGCAAGCCAAGCTTATAGGGGTAGTAGCTGGAAAAATTTTGGATGTTGCGGTAGATATGAGAAAATCCTTCCCAAATTTTGGCAAGTGGGTAGCGCAGGAACTTTCTGACGAAAACGCTAAGATGCTTTACATTCCCGAAGGTTTCGCCCATGGCTTTTTGGTGCTTTCAGAAGAGGCAAGAGTGTGTTATAAAATGAGCAAAGAGTACGCGCCGGGGAGTGACGGGGGAGTGATTTGGAATGATCTTAAGCTAAATATATCTTGGCCCGTGGATAATCCAATTTTGTCCGAAAAAGACTCTAAGCTTCCAAGCTTTGAAAATGCCTTTTATTTTGAATAATTTTGAATTTTTCTAATTTTTTAATTGTTAAATTATCCCCGTGTCCCGTAAATCAATTAGTTTTTGGCTCATAATACTTCCCGATATTGCGCTTTTATACGCGGCGCTGTTTTTGGCTATGCGCCTGCGCTACCCTGAGGGTTTGGATAGCGAAAGCTTGAGGAGTCATTTAATAGCTTTTAGCGTTCTGTTTGCAGTTTGGCTTTTGGTATTTTTTATTCATGGGCTTTTTGAAATCAGAGTATTTCGACGTTATACGGACATTATTTTTGGGCTTTTTTCCGCAAGCGCAGTGAGTTTGATGGTCTCGGTAATTTATTTTTACTTTCAGCCCCAGCTGATTTTAACGCCCAGAAGATTTTTATTGGTTTTAATCGCAATCAGTTTTATTTTGCTACTGGCCTGGTATCTGTTGGTCAGATACATTTTAAAAAATAAGCTATTTGAAGAAGTTTATTTATTTTCGTTTGACGGCGAGCTGAAAGAGCTGGAGGCGGAAATCAAAAAACATGAATATTTGGGTGTGAAAGTTTTGGGGCACTTAAGCGAGCAGGACTTGGCGAGCCTTAGCATCAAAAAAGATCAGGGTATTATTTTGCCGGACAACGTCTACAATAAGCCGGAAGTCATTAATCAATTTTTCAAATTACGCACTTTAGGCATCCCGTTTTACAATTTTCAGGATTTTTACGAAAAGCTTTTACGTCGGGTGTATATTTCACGGCTTACGGAAGCCTGGTTTTTGGAAAACGTCAATTACAGGGAAAAGCGGTTCTATAATATCATTAAAAGATTTACCGACTTATTTTTTGGCATTTTGGCGATTTTACCTTTTATTGTGACCTTCCCAATTATCGCGTTGCTTATTAAGCTTACTTCCAAAGGGCCAATATTTTTTGTTCAGCAGCGCGTAGGCAAGAACGGAAATTTTTTTAAAGTTTATAAGTACCGTACGATGAGCGGGGGGCCGACCAATACTTGGACGGCTGTAAGCGACCCGCGAATAACGGGCTTTGGCAGGTTTTTAAGGAAAAGCCGCTTAGATGAGCTGCCGCAATTAATTAATCTTATCATCGGCAATATGAGCTTAGTAGGCCCGCGTCCAGAACAGCCTCACATCGTAGCGGAGTTAAAAAATCAGATTCCCTTTTATGACGAAAGGCATTTGGTGAAACCGGGGATTACCGGCTGGGCCCAGCTAAACAACACCTATGCCGCAAGCGCGGAGGAGACCAAACTCAAGCTTCAGTACGATTTGTATTACATTAAAAACCGGAGTTTTCTTCTGGATTTGGAAATTATATTAAAAACTTTTTATTATATCTTCACTTGGAAAGGAAGATAAAGCACAAGTTTTAAAATCTCAACTAAGAGTTGAGATTTTTTGTTTTTGGGTTAATAAGTTTTTGTGTTATAATAAATGCAGTTACCTATCTTAACTTAAATTTTGGAAACAAAAGTTTAGTAAAAATCAAATCTTTTCTAAAACAGGGTAAAAAATATGGACCGAAGCGAACTTAATCAAGTTCTTTTAGACAAAAAGCTGGTGGACAACGCTGTTTTAAGCAAGCTGGAAAAAGAGCTTGGCCAGCAGAAAATTCTCACGTCTTGGGAAGATTTTCTAGTGGAGAAAAAAGTTCTAAGTGAACAGCAGCTTTTGGAAGTTAAAGGCGATGCAATGGGCGCGCCTGTCATTGATTTAAAAAATCAGGAAATTCCGCAGGACGTGCTTAATTTGGTGCCGGAACCCATCGCCCACCGGCACAAAGTTATCAGTTTTGCAAAAACTTCCAAAGATTTGTCTTTAGCTATGGTGGATCCGGAAGACATACAAACGCGCGAGTTTATCCAGAAAAAAACAGGTCTTAATATAAAAACCTTTTTAATCGGCAAAAGCAGTTTAGATCACGGCCTTTCTAAATACCATAGCAGCCTGGAAAAAGAACTTAAGCATCTGGTCAGCCCGGACGCCAAACCTTTAAGCATCAAGACCGAAAGGGGGGAGGAGGAAGAAGATGACAGTCTAAAAAAGATGGCGGAAGAAATTCCGGTAATTCGGGTTGTGGATACGCTTTTGGAATACGCTGTATTTGAAAAGGCTTCGGACATCCACATTGAGCCGCAGGAAAATTCCGTGACCGTGCGCTACCGTATTGACGGCGTATTGCATGATGTTATGACCTTGCCAAAAATAATTCAGGCGGCGATTGTGGCGCGCGTGAAAGTTTTGAGCAATTTAAAAATTGACGAACACAGATTACCTCAGGACGGGCGCTTTAAAATAGACAAAGACGGTTATAAGTTTTCTCTGCGCGTCTCCACCATTCCTATTTTTGACGGTGAAAAAGTAGTGATTCGTCTTTTGGACGAATCCGCCAAGGCAATGACTTTGGAAGAGCTGGGTTTTGAGAAATCCTCACTGGACATTATCAGCCGCAATATCAAAAAGCCGCACGGCATGCTGCTCGTCACGGGCCCTACCGGTAGCGGCAAATCCACCACGCTTTATACCGTGCTGTCTATGCTTAATACCAAGTCGGTTAACATTTCTACCATTGAAGACCCGGTGGAATACCGAGTCTTGGGTGCCAACCAAATGCAGGTGAACCCGAAAATCGGGCTTACTTTTGCAATTGGCCTAAGGGCTCTTTTGAGGCAGGACCCGAACATTATTATGATTGGCGAAATCCGCGACAAGGAAACCGCCGAAGAAGCCGTGCACGCGGCCATGACCGGGCACATCGTGTTTTCTACCCTGCATACTAATAATGCGGCCGCGGCTCTGCCTAGACTTTTGGATATTGGCGTAGAGTCTTATTTGATTGCTTCCACTGTAAACGCGGTTTTGGCCCAAAGGTTGGTTCGCGTGATTTGCAAGGATTGCCAGGAAGCCATAAAGCTGGACGAGGCGGTTATAGAAAGTCTTTCCAAGCAATTTTCTTTGGAGACCCTGCTTTCCATTTTGGCCCGTGAAAAGGTGGTGCCGGCAAAAATTAAATCTTTAAAAGATGTGACCTTCTACCACGGTAAAGGCTGCGATAAATGCGGGCACACGGGATACAAAGGCAGAATCGGCATCCACGAAATCTTGGAAGTTACGCCCGATCTTTCTTTAATGATAATGGAAAGAAAAAGCACACAACTCATTCAGGACCAGGCCATAAAAGAAGGCATGGTTTTAATGTGGCAGGACGGTTTTATTAAATCTGCCAAAGGCATTACCACAGTGGATGAAATTGTAAGGGTAAGCAAAGAGTAATGGATCATTTTATCCTTTAAACATATAAACATCTGAACAATAATTTATTGCTAAAATGTTTATATGTTTAGATGTTTATATGGTTTATGGCTAACTTTACCTACACGGCAATATCTAAATCCGGCCAAAAGGAAACGGGCATCATTCAGGCGCCCAATTTGAACGCGGCCGGACATCTTTTGAAAGAGCAGGGCCTTTTGCCTACGCAGATTACGGAGGAAAAATCCCGTTCGGTAATAGATTTTTTAAAAAGCATTTCTTCCATTTCTTTTAACGAAAAAATCAGCTTTATCGAGAATCTGGGCATAATGCTTAAATCCGGCATTGCTATTTCCAGGGCGCTTCAGATACAGGTCAAGCAGACAAAAAATTTGCGTTTTAAAAGCATTTTAACAGACATCTATAACCAGGTAGAATCCGGCAAAGGTTTGTCCGAGGCTTTGGGCAAATACCCAAGCGTGTTTTCCAATATTGTCTTAAGCATGATAAAGGTGGGGGAGATTTCCGGAAATTTGGACAAAAGTCTAGAATATTTAAGCATACAGCTGCACCGCGAGGCGGATTTAAAATCCAAAGTCAAAGGCGCAATGATTTACCCTTCGGTGATAGTCGGCGCTATGGTGATTATCGGCGTTTTAATGTCAATTTTTGTTTTGCCGAAGCTCACTTCCATTTTTAAGGAATTTGATACTCAGCTGCCCATCACCACCAAGGTGGTCATTGCGGTTGCTGATTTTATGGGCGGAAACGCAATCTTGGTAATTTTTGGTTTGGTTTTATTGGTGGCGGCGATTGTGGCGGTTTTAAAAACTCCGGCCGGCAAAAAGAGCGCCCATATGTTTTTCCTGCATTTTTTTGTTATTAATGCCATTATTAAGAAAATTAATCTGGCGCGGTTTGCAAGGGTTTTAAGTTCTTTAATGAAAAGCGGTATTCCCATTGTCCAGGGTCTGGAAGTTGCCGGTGAGTCTCTTGGCAATATTCCTTATCGGGAACTGATTGCCGGTGCCGCGGTTGACGTAAAGGTGGGCAAAACCCTTACAGAAAGCTTGGGTAAGGACACGAACTTGTTTCCGGTTTTGGTGGTGCAGATGCTGCAGGTAGGGGAGGAAAGCGGCACCACGCAGGAAATTTTGGAACAGTTAGCATTGCATTACGAAGAGGAAGTGGACACTACTTTGAGAAATTTGTCTTCTATAATTGAGCCTTTGCTGTTATTATTTATTGGAGGGGTGGTTGGATTTTTAGCCATGGCTTTGATCACGCCAATATATAACATCGGCCAGTCTATTAAATAAAAAACCAAAACAATGCTGGGGATTTTCAAAAAAAATAAGCACGCGTTTGGATTGGACATTAGCGGCAGTTCCATAAAAATGATGCAGCTTAAAAAGGAGAGTAAGGGGATTTTTGTGCAGAGTTTTTTTGACGCGCAGGTTTCTAAAGGATTAATTGTCAATGACGTAATTTCCGACGCAAAAACTTTTTCTTATTTATTAAGACAAAATTTAGACAAACCGCAATTTGGCCAAATTGACAGCCCTTACGTGGCGGTAAGCCTGCCGGAGTCAAAGTCTTTCGTTCGGGTAATCCAGATACCCAAAATGAGCGAGTCGGAAGCGGAAGCTGCCGTGCCTTTTGAAGCGGAGAATTTTATTCCTTTGCCCATAGACCAGGTATATTTAGACTGGCAAAAAATCGGCGAAGTTGCGGATAAAATGCAAATTTTAATGATTGCTTCGCCCAAGGAATTTGTAGACAGATATTTGGACATTCTGGATAAGGCCGGTCTGAAAACAGTGGCTTTTGAAGTGGAATCGCAAAGCTGCCACAGAGCCTTGGTCGCGCCTGACAGCTCTGAAACTTTGTTGGTGGTGGATTTAAACGCTTACCGCAGTAGTTTAATTATGATAGATCAGGGAGATTTGCAGTTTACTTCCACCATCCCGATTGCTGGCAATACTTTTACGGAAGAGTTGTCCAAGCATTTGGGCGTTTCCAGCACCAAAGCTGAGAGCGTCAAAAGGCAGGTTGGCATAGCCAACACACCGGATCACCCTAATTTAAAAACCGCTCTTTTGCCCATACTTAATAATTTGAGCGCGGAGATAAAAAATATTCTAAAATTCCACAGCGAGCATTCCAATAACAAGGTGACTAAGATTGTATTGATTGGCGGCAGTGCCAAACTTAAGAATCTGGTCGAATTTTTTGCTCCGGAATTTAAAGAATACGAAGGTTTGACGGTGGAGTTAGGTAATCCCTGGTTAAATTTAAAAGATATTAAAGAGCCTCCTTTAAGCGCTTACGAAAGCTTAAGTTTTACTACGGCAATTGGTCTTGCTATTAGGGGGCTGGATTTGCCTTAAATCCACTAATACATAAATAGCACAAATGGCACGAATTCTATAAAATAAAATTTTCTCTAATGAGAATAATTAATTTATTACCAAAAAAACGGCAGAAAGAAATCCGTTATGTAAAGTTTTTAAACGGGCTGTTTTTGGTAATGTGGATTTCCCTGGCAAGTTTTGCTGTGGTGTTTATTTTGCAGTTTATGGCTAAGGCTTATTTGCAGGGACGTTTAAGTTCGGTAGAGCGGGAGATTGAACAGCTAAAGCAGCAGGTGAATAAGCAGGATAACGCTCAAATTAAAGCCGAAATTGTCAATATTAACAATAAAATTTTGGATTCCAAAAATCTGGCGGAAAGTTCTCCTAAGTGGTCAAAGGTTCTAAAGGCTTTTGCTGTTTTACCTCCGGACGGGGTGAGAATTAACAGTTTTAATGTGGATCCCGCCGAAAAAGTAGTTACCATAAGAGGATTTGCACCCACCAGAGAATTGGCTATTGAGCTTTACGATATTATAAAAGCGGACAGCGAAAATTTTTATAATGTCAATTATCCCCTGGAAAATTTAGTTAAAGCTACGGACGTAAGTTTTTATTATAAATTTTACATAAGAGAGAGTTTACTTAAATAGTCTTATGAAAGTTTTAAGCGCAAAATATAAAATTTTTATTGCTCTGGCGGTTTGGCTGGTGGTTTGTTTTTTGGCAGTAGCTAATTTGTTTAAGATTTTAGAAAATTCCAATGAGCAGACGTTGGCCAAAATCAGGCAGCAGCAAAAAGACCTGGGTGTATTAAAG
This sequence comes from uncultured Candidatus Saccharibacteria bacterium, assembly GCA_964561655.1. GTDB lineage: Bacteria > Patescibacteriota > Doudnabacteria > UBA920 > UBA920 > CAZLQG01. The sequence continues at coordinate 7,820 of CAZLQG010000019.1, forward strand.
AATGAGAGGGAAAGTTATATTTTGGCTAAGGAAGATTTAGGCAAGCTGGAGGAACAGTGGTATCAGCCGGATGATTTTTTCAGCAGCGATTTGACTTTTGTTGGCGAAATTAAAACTTTTGAGGAATTGGCCGACAGATTAAATTTAGAAATGAACCTTTCCGGTTTAGCCGGTACTATTGAAAGTCTGCCGAAAGCCTCAACTAAGGGAGAAGTTTTCGTGGTGCCTTATGGTTTATATCTGAACGGGCAGTTCGCGGACATAGTGGAATTTATCGAAAATTTGGAAAATTTGTCTTTTGTCACGACCATAAGTTCAGTCACAGTTGGCGGAGCCTCAGGTGGGCGCGTGAACGCCAATTTGGCCGGCAGTTTTTTCTTAAAAAGAAAGTAAGCCCCATTAGAGATTATGACGACATTAAATCACCATTATCTTCATAAAATCCAGTCTTACCATCGTTTGTGTTAGGTGGCATTCTCTAACGGGGTAAGTAACTAATTTATATGGCAAAATTTTCAAAAATTGAACTAAAGAATTTGCTGAAAAAGCTGGAAATTTTTAAGAAAAACATCGGGCTGGTCTTTTGGCTGATTTTGCTTTTTTTGATTATTTTTGAGCTGTTCGCGGTGAAAACTTCAATTTCCCAGATAGTTGCTTCTTATGAAGAACCGGAAATAGTCAGTAAAGAAAAAGGGGTAAGAATAGATTTCGAAAGCTATAACCAGGTAGTGGGAAAGATTGAGCGGGGCAAAGATTTTGAAGTGGAAAACAGGGCAGCGGAGAATCCCTTTGGCCTTTAGCTTTTAAAGACCGTCTTAAAACAAGATGGTCTTTTTTGTTTGTTTAAGTTATAATGAGGTGTGGTTTTTCAAGCGCCCGTAGCTCCCACCTGCCAAAGCTTGTTGATAACAATTCAGATAATTATTTAAGTTTTAGATTATTATCGGTATCCATCAGATGTACTATAGAAGGCATGGTGGGCAGGCAGCTCCGACGCTCCGACATTATCGTCGGAGGTCGGAGTCCCAACTTTACGTCGGGATTGGATACCCGCCCGACTCGCCTGACGGCCTCGTAGCTCAACGGATAGAGCACCGGTCTTCGGAACCGGCTATGGGGGTTCGATTCCCTCCGAGGTCGCCATACGAGTCAGGCGGGTCGGACCAGAAGGTTTTAGGTTCAATCTCTGTTTGCCCCGTTGAATTCGCCAAAGGCGAAATTCAACCAGGGCCGGGCTTGCTACAACGACATAAAACCACCCAAAAATTTTGGGTGGTTTTTGGTGCCCCGTGCAGGATTCGAACCTGCGACCGTTTGCTTAAGAGGCAACTGCTCTACCAGCTGAGCTAACGGGGCAGTTATGCGGATTTCGTAAAGAATACTAAAATATTCTATAATAAGTTAAAGGATTATACAAGCTCAATGCTATCAATTTTTTTAGCTTTTGATGATTTTTCCAAAAAGCAAGCAGTCAAAACCCTGGCGGAAAAGGCTAGGGCTGATTTGGAAATTATTACCAGCGGGAAAGAGGTAGATATTTTACGCCTGCAGGAGCAGGATTTGTTTTTAAAGCCTAAAGTTTTCGTGCTGGAAAATTTGTTTAAATCCATTAGCTTGGAAGAAAATTTGGAAAAGCTTATCCAAACCCAAAATCATGTTATCATTGCAGAAGAAAAATTAGATAAGCGAAGCAGTTTCGTAAAAAAGTTACTAGCCAACAAAAATATTAAAATTCAGGAGTTTAATCTTCCTCACGGAAAAGAGCTGAATAAATGGATAGAAAAGCGGGTTAAAGATTTGGGTGGGAAAATTTTCAAAGAAGCCGCGGAAGTTTTAGCCGTGCGTTTGGGCAGGGATGAAGGCACGGAAAGAAAAGTTGGCGGCAAGATTGTTGAAGTTAAGGAGGCGTTTAGTTTGTGGCAGGCGGAAAGCGAAATCAGAAAACTTTTGGCGTTTGCCGAAGGCAGGGAAATCGGCAAAGAAGAAGTGGAACATTTGGTCAGCGAAAGTTTGGAAATAGACGTTTTTAAAATTACTAATGCCATTGCGGACGGCAAGAAACAGGAGGCGTTGGGTTTAATCGGTGGTTTTCTTAGGGAACAAACGGGCAGCGATGAAAAAACCAGAATAATCCAGCTTTATGCGCTTCTGGCCGAACAATTCAGGAACGTGGCCATGGTGCAGAGTTTTGAAAGCGGGAAAGTACCCGAAAAAGAAATTTTGGAAAAGACCGCTTGGAAGCCAGGCAGAGTTTTTGTAATGAAAAAGATTAGCAAAAAATTCAGCCCAAGAAAAGTTCTGGAGTTTTTAAAAAAACTAGAAAATTTAGATACGGAAGTTAAAACCTCCAACACGCCTCCCAAAGTGCTTTTGGACTTGATCTTGGCGCAATTGTTTTAAAAGGTTATAATTAATATTACCTAAACAGCCTAAGCTTGCTAGGGGGTGATTATTATGGCAGAAGAAAAACTTATCGGTAAAGTTACTCATTATTACGGCCAGCCGGGCGTAGCAATTATCGCTTTGGCAGATGTGTTAAAAGTGGGGCAGACCGTGCGCTTTAAAGGAGCCAGTGATGATTTTACCCAGAACATCAGCCAGATGCAGTTTGAGCATAAAGACATAATAGAAGGCAAAAAGGGCCAGGAAGTGGGAGTTAAGGCAGACCAAAAAGTCCACGAGAACGATGAGGTGTATTTGGTAGAATAAACTTGTTGTGTATTATAAGGGATTTATATGAGCGGGAAAGAAAAATTTTTATACACCACCGCCGAAGGGGAAAAAGTATATGGCACTAGAGGTCCAAGCGAGAGTTCCAAAAAAAGTTTAGAAGATCAGCAAAATGCGGATTTTGAACTTAGCAGAAAATTTGGAAATGCGCGTGCCCCGGAAGGTTTAGGTACAGCGCAAAACCTTGCGGCGGAGATTAAGGCAAGGATGGACGCGGCGCGTTCAGTAGATGTAGATAAAGGTAAGATTAAGCATATGCCTTCTAGAAAGGAAGAGGGTGAAAGGCCGGAATTCAGAAAAGCGGCTTAGGTATGTTCAAAAAAATAGGTAAAATAAAAAGGCCCCTTTGGAAGATAGTGTTATGTGATTCTTCCGCGGCTAGGGGCCAGAGCCGACGCCGGTTGATGGGTATCTAGCAGTATGCCAAAGTGATACCCAGGAGCACAATGCCTGCAGCAATAAGGGAGAAAAGCCATGCCCTATTGCTGCTTTGAGCGCCTTTGTTCCCGGAAAAAATTCCCTGCGGCATCGCGCCTACCTCCTTTCTCTCCTACGGGTTTGTAATATCTAGTATAATATATATCGGCTTTTTGTTTAAGCCCATTAATTTTGGTATAATAAAAGGGCAATATTTTAGCTTTAGAAACAAACAGATTTTATCTTCAATCATAAATCTTAAATCCAAATCGTGACCAATAAACGTTTACAGCTAATTGCTTTTTTAACGGTTTTCGCAGCAGTCGGCCTGGTGGCGGTATTAATTTGGTGGCCTTATTTAAAGCTGTTATTTTTGGCCGTGGTTTTGGCTATTTTGTTCCGCCCGGTGTACGACTTCCTGGCTAAAAAAATTAAATCCGAGCCGTTTGCGGCCATTTTAACCGTGTTGCTGATTTTAATTATTGTTGCTGGCCCTTTGTATTTAATCGGCCAATTGGTTTTTGATGAGCTTATTAGCTTGTATAACCAGCTGCGCGGAAGCGGACTGCAGATTAGCCAATCGGAAATAGTAGCCAGCCTGCCGGCTCAAATTCAGCCCGCGGCCGTTAATTTTTTTGCGGACCTTAGCAGTAAATTTTCCCAGCTTGCGGCTAATACTTTCCAAAGCGTTACCGGCGTGCTTTCCAACGTTGCCGGTTTTTTCCTGTCTTTCTTTTTGCTTTTTTTCACGGTTTATTATTTGCTCCGCGACGGCAAGAAAATCAAAGCTTATATTAATACAATTTTTCCGCTTTCCGTATCGCACGAGGATGTGCTGGTGGCAAAACTGGAATCCGCGGTCTCAGGCGTGGTTAAGGGCGGTTTTTTAGTGGCGCTTATCCAAGGCGTTACCGCCACCGTTGGTTATTTAGTTTTTGGTCTGCCGAACCCGTTTTTATGGGGAGCCTTCACCGTAGTTGCCGCCTTAGTGCCCACGGTAGGCACTTCTTTAGCGATTATCCCTGCCATATTGTTTCTGCTAATTACCGGACACACCGGCGCTGGCGTAGGTATGGCAATTTGGGGGATTGCGGCTGTAAGCACCATCGATAATATAGTGGGCCCAAAACTGATTGGTTCTAAAATACATTTGCATCCTTTGCTGGTCTTGTTTTCCATTCTTGGCGGGATTGAACTATTTGGTTTTGTGGGTTTCCTGCTGGGTCCGATTTTAATGGCCGTATTCGTTACTTTGCTTGATATTTATCGGAAAGATTTAAAAGAGTATTTGGGAAAATAAAATAGAAGTAAGAATTATGAATCAAGAATTAAGGATAAAACCTTAATTCCTAATTCCATCTTCTTGATTCTTGTTTATGTTTTGGTACCAATACACAAAAAGCCAGCTGGCGCATGAGCTTAGGACCGACTTAGAAAACGGTATTACGCACTCGGAAGCGAAAAGCCGTTTTCTTAAATATGGGCCGAATTTGCTGCCGGACAAAAAACTGGACGGCTGGCTGAAGATTTTTTTTAGGCAGTTTAAAAGCCCGCTTATTTACGTTTTACTGGTTGCGGCAATAATTGTTTTTTTTATCGGTGAAATCGTAGACAGCCTGATCATTTTGGCGGTTTTAGTTTTTAATGCAGGCATTGGCGCTGTCCAGGAAGGCAAAAGCGAGAGAACGCTGGAGCATTTAAGGAAGCTTTCAGAGGCGGAAGCCGAAGTTTTAAGAAACGGCGTGGAAACCGTTGTTTTGGAAAAAGAAGTGGCGGTGGGCGATATTTTAATTTTGCAGGAAGGGCAAAAAGTTACCGCGGATGCCAGGGTGATTTTTTCATCCAATTTAAGCGTTGACGAGTCCGCTATGACGGGGGAGACGGGCGGAATTGAAAAAAAAGACGCTGTGTTTTCCGAAGACAATCTGCCCGCATCCTCCCAGCACAATATGGTTTTTAAAGGCACCAACGTGCTTTTCGGCAACGGCCGGGCTGTGGTGGTGGGAACGGGCATTAATACCGAACTTGGGAAAATCAGCAGGGCGTTAATGCAGCCTGAAGGCCAAATTCCCCTGCAGAAAAATATCAGAAAATTGTCCCAAGGACTGGTTTACGCGATTGGAATTATTTTGGCGTTTTTATTTATTTTTGGAATATCCTCAGGCAGGGGAGTACTAGAGATGTTTGAGGTGGTGGTGGCTCTGGCGGTTTCAATTATTCCGGAAGGCTTGCCTTTGGTTATTACTTTGATTTTGGTTACCGGTGTATGGCGCATGAGCAGGAGGAACGCGCTTATAAAAAAGCTTCAGGCTGTGGAAGCTTTGGGCCAGGCAAACGTGATAGCAGCCGACAAAACCGGCACGCTGACCAGGAATGAAATGATAGTTAAAAAATTGTTCATAGCGGACAAGGTTTATACCATAAGTGGCACGGGCTATAAGCCGGCTGGGCGCGTGAATTTTGCCGGAAAACCAATTGAACTTACGCCCGATTTGACTCAGGCGGCGGTTATTGCCGCTCTTTCCAGCAGGGCCACAGTGAGATTTTTGGAGGAAGAAAAAATTTATAAGCTGGCCGGGGACCCCACAGAGGCCGCCATGGTAGTGCTGGCGGAAAAGTTAAACTACAGTAGGGAGGTTTTGTCTGAAGAATATAAGGAAGTTGCCGAAATTGCTTTTGATTATAAAACCAAATACCGTGCGGTTTTTTATGAACATAAAGATAAAGTATTTTGTGCGATTGCAGGTGCGCCGGAAGTGTTGTTTAAGATGAGCGATCGCTATTTGGAAAACGGACAGGGTAAGGTTTTAGACGCTCCGGCAAAAAAGTTTTTTGAAGGCGCTTTTGAAGAATTTTCCAAGGAAGGTTTAAGGGTAGTGGCATTTGGTTTTAAAGTTTTGCCTAAAACTCATGCTTTGGATAAAGTCGGGGATTTGGTTTTGGGCGGACTTTTTGCCATAGAAGACTCGCTTAGGCCGGAAGCCGCTGCGGCAGTAAAAAAGGCGCGGGAAGCCGGGGTAAAAGTCGTAATGATAACCGGAGATCACAGAATAACCGCTAGGGCAATAGCCAAGCAGGCGGGGATTTATGAGAAAGGGGACGAAATTATTACCGGCGGGGAACTTGCCAATTTAAATCCCGAGCAGCTGGCGGAGAAATTGGACAAAGTATCTGTTTTTGCCCGGGTGACGCCGGAAGATAAAATGAAAATTATCAAAGCCTATAAGCACAAAAATTTGATTGTAGCTATGACGGGCGACGGTGTGAACGACGCGCCTTCTTTGGTCGAGGCGGATCTGGGGGTGGCTATGGGTAAAATCGGTACGGAGGTCGCCAAATCCGCGGCTGACATTGTGCTTTTAGATGACAATCTTTCCAGCATCGTAGCGGCCATAGAAGAAGGCCGTAGTATGTACAAAAACATCCAAAAGGCGCTGCTGTTCCTGTTTTCCACGGCCTTGGGGGAGCTGCTTACTATAGTTATCGCTTTGTTCGCCCATTTTCCTATGCCGGTTTTGGCCGTACAAATTTTATGGCTTAATTTGGTCACGGACCCTTTTATCGGTATAGCTTTGGCATTGGAAAAAAAGGAGCCGGACTTACTTAAAAACCAGTTTAAAAAACCGTCGGCTTATTTTGTTAATCCGCATATGCTTTTGCAGATGCTGTTTATGGGCCTGACTATGGCTGTCGGCACCCTGTATTTGTTTAATTTATACCACTCTTTTGATTATACAAAAGCCCTGACAATTTCTTTGACTACTTTGGCAGTGTTTCAGTGGTATAACGGACTTAACAGCCGGTTTCCAAATAAAACTCTTTTTAACAAGAACTTTTTTTCCAACAAATATTTATGGGGAGCGCTGGCTTTGAATTTTGTGCTGCAGATTTTGGCAGTGCATAATTCGTGGTTTCAGAAAGTTTTAAGGACCGAATCTTTAAGCCTTGCGGAATGGGTAACAATTTTGGCAGTCAGTTTCAGCGTAATAATTGTGGAGGAAATTAGGAAACTAGTTTATAAGCTTTTTGCCACTCTCAAGCAAAGCAAGATTCTTGATGCGGAATCTAAAAATGTCCAGGCTTAATTCCTTAAAAAAAGAAATCAGAAAATTTGCAAACCCGACAAAGGCCAAAATTCTGCAAAGGTTTTTTAAAACCGGAAAAGGAGACTACGGACAGGGAGATATTTTTTTAGGCCTGATGGTGCCGCAGTCCAGAAAACTGGCCAAGCGGTTTAAAGTTTTGGCCATCACAGACGTAAAAAAACTTCTTAAATCCAAGATTCATGAGGAAAGGCTTATCGCACTTTTTGTTCTCATTTATCAATACCAAACAGGCGGTGAGCAATCAAAGAAAGATATTTATAATTTGTATTTAAAAAGCGCAAAATATATTAACAATTGGGATTTGGTTGACTTGTCCGCGCCGAAGATTGTAGGCGATTTTTTATTAAATCGTTCAAGGAAGGTCTTATACAAGCTGGCTAAATCCGAAAATTTATGGAAAAGGCGGATAGCAATTTTGGCTACTTATACATTTATTAAACAAGGACAGCTGAAGGACACTTTAGCCATTTCAAAAATTTTATTAGATGATAATTATGATTTAATTCATAAGGCCGTAGGCTGGATGCTTCGGGAAACGGGCAAAAAAAATTTACAGGAAGAAGAAAATTTTTTAAAAAATCATTATAAACATATGCCGAGAACTGCGCTTCGGTACGCAATAGAAAGATTTCCGCCAAAAAAACGTTTGGCATATCTGACCCGCAAAAAATAAAAATTTTTAAAAATTCAGCCCAAGATTTAAGGCTGATTTTTTTTATGGTTTATGTTATCATGTTAATATGAGTTTTAAATCCAGCGTTCATGATTTGCCTTCAAGGCTGCCTCCGACGATACTGACTATTTTCGGAGCCACCGGCGACCTTTCCGCCGACTACCTGCTGCCGGCGCTTTTGCATATGGACAAGCACAAACTTTTACCTGCCGATTTTAGGCTGGTGTGCGTAGGCAGAAGGCCGCTCAATAAAGAAACATACTTAAATTTTATTTTAAAAAAATCGGAAGTTGTTAAAAAGCTAACAGCCAAAGACAAAAAGAGTTTTTTAAAGCACCTGATTTATTTTCAGGGAGACTTTGTACAGCAGCCCGAAAGTTTTAAAGAGTTGGCGAAGATTCTGGAGGATCACGATTTGCCTCGCGGCAAGGTGGGCCTGTCTCGACAAGCCGGAGGCAAGGCGGATAAGTCAAAAGACCATAAGTGCTATAGCCGTTTATTTTATTTTGCGACTAATCCCCAGCAATTTGCGGCGCTGACCAAAATTCTTAAATCCAGCGGGCTTTTGACCGCCTGCAGCGAGCATGGCAGGCAAAGTAGAATTTTGGTAGAGAAGCCTTTTGGTTTTAATTTGAAGTCCGCTCAGGCTTTGAATAAGCTGCTTTTGAAGTATTTCACGGAAGAGCAGATTTACCGCATTGACCATTACGTAGGCAAGGAGACGGTACAAAATTTAATGGTGGCCCGTTTTGCCAATAGCCTGTTTGAACCGTTATGGAACAACCGGTTTATTGACCATGTGGAAATAAGCGTACTTGAGAGGGACGGCGTGGGCGGCCGGGCGAATTTTTATGACCGCACTGGCGCGGTTAAGGATTTTTTACAAAATCATATTCTGCAGATGCTGGCGCTTATTGCCATAGACGAACCTTACCAGCTTACCGCGGATATGATCCGCGACGAAAAAATTCGGGTCCTGCAGGCCCTGCAGCCTTTTGACGCGGGAAAGCTTAGAGCCAGACTTATTAAGGGGCAGTATGCTGGCTATCAAAAAGAAATTGGCAGAGAAAGTCAGACAGAAACTTTTTTTGCGCTAAAAACTTATATCAGCTTGCCAAGATGGGCGGGTGTGCCTTTTTATTTGCGAACAGGCAAAAAGCTTTCCAAAAAACTTACGCAAATATCTATCCATTTCCGCGAACCTGTAAGATGTTTATTTAAAGGCTGTGCGGTCAATATTCTGACTTTTCAGATCCAGCCGGATGAGTCGGTGTTCCTGCAAATCAATAATAAAATTCCCGGGTTTGGCATTAAGCTTCATCAGGGCAATTTGGAATTCGGTTACCAAAAAGCCTTTAAAGGCGAAATCCCTTCGGCTTATGAGAGATTGCTTTTAGATTTTATGGAAGGCGATCAAAGACTATTTATCCGTAGCGATGAAATTGAAGCTTCCTGGAAGTTTGTGGATTCCATCACCGAAAGCGCATTTTTTAAAAAACTGCCACTTTACCGATATCGGCCCGGCTCCAACGGTCCGAAAGAAGCCGAAGATTTTATTAACAAAGACGCGAAAGAGTGGTGGACGCGCTAAAATGTATCATGTATAAAGTATAATGTATTGAGCATTAACAATCATGAAATGCAAGTCGGAATTTTTGGTTTAGGAAGAATGGGTGCGCAAATTGCTAGGCGCTTTCATAAAAATAAATTTGACGTGCTGGCTTGGAATCGCTCTGATCCCCCGCGCGAGGAAGTGGCAAAAAGCGGGGTCAAGGTTTTTGCTAAAGTTGATGAATTGGTATCAAATATGAAAGGAACTCCCCGCGTGTTTTGGCTGATGCTGCCGCACGCGATAGTTGATGATTTTTTGTTTTCAAAAGAATATTTGGGCCCGCATTTAAAAGCGGGCGATATTGTAATTGACGGCGGAAATTCTTTTTATAAAGATTCCGTCAAACGCGCCCAATTGCTTAAGGCTAACGGTATCTACTTTTTTGACTGCGGCACCAGCGGCGGCGTATGGGGTGAAAAAGAAGGCTTTGCTTTAATGGTGGGCGGACCAAAAGAGCAGTGGCCAGTTATTGAACCGGTGATGAGAGCATTATCATCCGGCAGCAACTACGGCCTGGTGGGGGAAAACGGCGCCGGGCATTTTGTAAAAATGGTGCATAATGGCATTGAATATGGCATGATGGAAGCCATTGCCGAAGGCTACGCGATAATGCACGCCAGCCAGTTTAAGCCGGATTTAAAACTGGTTACGCAAATTTACCAGCAAGGCTCGGTAGTAAGAAGCTGGCTTATAGATTTAATGAGAAATATTTACATAAACGAAGACGTGGAAGGCACCAGCGGGTTTATAGATGCAACCGGAGAAGGTGAATGGGCGATAAAGACTGCGCGTGAGCTTGGCGTGGACGCAAGGGTAATAGAAGACGCGTTTAAAGTTAGGCAGGAATCTAAAGATCCAAAAAATCAGAACCAGTATTCCAATAAATTAGTTGCACTTTTGCGTAAGCAATTTGGCGGGCATGAGGTTAAGGAGAATGAAGAATAATTTTGGGTACTCAAAAACAGAAATAAGACTTTTTAAGAAATTAAACACACCCAGAAAAATCCAGGATTTTTTGGTGAAAAACATCCGTCATAATCCGGCCAAAGACGGGGTGGAATGTCGCTCGCCCAGGCAGGTTTTAAAGCTTAGGCGCGCCCATTGCATGGAGGGCGCGCTTTTGGCAGCGGCAATTTTGGAATTTCACGGCGAGCGGCCGCTGGTAATGGATTTGCGCGCCACGCAAAATGATTTGGATCACGTGGTGGCGGTATTCAAGCGACACGGATGCTGGGGCGCGGTTTCCAAAACCAACCACATGGTTTTAAGGTATCGCGAACCGGTTTATAAATCTATCCGCGAACTTGTGATGTCTTATTTCCATGAATATTTTTTGGACAGCGGAAAAAAGACCTTGCGGGAGTATTCCAGGCTGTTTGATTTAAGGCATTTAAATTATTTGAACTGGCGGACAAGTGAAAAAGATTTAGAGGAAATATCTGAGTTTTTGGATAAGATCAGGCACTATAAAATTTTAAACAAAAAACAGATTCGGGATTTAAGAAAAGCCGATAAGATAGAAATTAGGGCCGGCAAGCTCATTGAATATAAGCTTGGGAGGGCAAAGATTCAGCAAGGGCAGTCCAAAATTTCGTGATAATAATTTAAGTACTCGTTTACTGTTTTTCGGGTGGAGAATTTCTCAATAGCATTTTTTCCGGCTTGCCTGCCCATCTGTGCCGTCAGTTTTGGATTTTTAATGAGCTGCCTGATTGCCGTCACAAATTTATTAACCCCACCAACCGGCAAAAGCAGGGGCTTGATTTTAATTTGGCTATAAGTTAAACTAAAAGGCTATTTGCAATAAATATTAGAGGAAGGAGGGGTCAGATGAAGGGACTCCTTTTTTTGTTTCTGTTATTGCCGGCCTTCGCACAAGGACCTTTCGCCCACGTTGACTTGGGTGTGGGCACAGCGACCTTGTCCGGGAGTATGGGGTATAACCCCGCTTTCCGGCCACTAGGTTTGCTGAAAGCCGAGACTAAGTCGGCAGGCCGCGTTTCGGGTGAGTTCCGCTTTTGGGCGTTTTCAGCGCCCAAGGTGCGGACCCAGACCGGAATCAAAATTGAGACCTTGGTATTGCCAAACATTTTTTTGGGCGGTACTCGCATACGAGTGTTTGCCCAAGGAGGTGTGGGACATGCCACGCTTTTTACCGACTGGACGAAGACCAATATCCACCCGGTTGTGGGTGGAAAATTGATGTTCGTTCAGCGTCTGCCGCCGCGGCAGAGCATAACTGTTTCATGTAGGTATTACTTTATGGACCATGTAGCAAGGAATCATGGATCCATTGTTGAGCTCGCTATTGAAGCAGCCGGTCGTAGGTTTTTCATTCTTTCAAACCTACGGTATCATAGGTTTACCGAAATCTATGATTTAAACTGGTACAATGGCGGTGCAGTTATGACCGCCGTTGGCATCCGGTTTGGCGGCAAGGACGAGGAGTAGAGGATTGTTGGCGGGGGAGTTAGGTTTGTACGTTTGGCCAACTTTCCCGCTTTTTATTATATAAATTTTTTTATATAATAAGTTTATGGAAATTTATAATCCGACTGAAATAGAAGTATTTCGTAAATTAAACACGCCTAAAAAAATCCAGGATTTTTTGGACAGTTTAAGTTCCACAAAAAAAGCGCTCAAATTTCTGAGCGCTTTTTTATGGGGCGGCTATCGGGAATTGAACCCGAATTCTCGCTGCCACAGAGCGATGTAATAACCATTATACCATAGCCGCCATGTTTTCTAACAAAAAAACTCTCGCACAGATTTGTGAAGAGTTCGTGTAGTTTGATATACGCTGTGCCGTATTTCTCAGAGAGAGTATATCATTTTGTAGGATTTTGGTCAATTTTGGTGACAAGGACCAATTTAACCGTTCTTTTGGTTTTTTCTTTGACTTCCAATTTTAGGCCTTGTTCCTTCAAGACATCGCCTACATCGGGAAAGCGCGAGAGTTTGTGGAGGATAAAGCCCGACAAGGTGGAGTAATCTCTGTCTTCCGGCAAACTTATTTGAAAATAGCGATTAAAGTCCACAATGGAAATTTCGCCGGAAACCGTAAAATTATTGTCATCATTT
>CAZLQG010000020.1:0-18533 GCA_964561655.1 uncultured Candidatus Saccharibacteria bacterium
AGCTTTTAACCCGAACCGGCAGCTTGCCGAGATTGCCAGAAAAAACAGGTGGGAGATTGTGGTGGAGAGGAAAGACGTGAGTTATAAAATTTTAAATTTTAAATTTTAAATTTTTAAATAAGGTCCAGTTATGTAAAATTAAAGTAATGAATGATTTTTCAGAAATCAAAATAAAAGGTGAAATTAAAACAGATGAAGAAATCTTAAAGCGTTATTCGCGCGATGCGAGCATTTTTGAAATTCGTCCCAAAGCCGTGGTGTTTCCCAAAGACGCGGAGGATGTTAAAGAATTGGTCCGTTGGGTATCGCGCCAGAAAGAAATTGACGCCCTGCTTTCTTTGACGGCGCGCGGCAGCGGCACGGACATGACCGGCGGGGCAATTGGGGAATCAATTGTTGTTGATTTTAAACAAAATCTCAATCGGCTGGTTGAGCTTGGCAAAGATTATGCCGTTGCGGAGCCGGGGATGCTTTTTGCGGATTTTGAAAAAGCAACACTGGAGAAACATCTATTATTGCCTTCATACACGGAGAGCAGGAATTCGGATACCTTAGGCGGTATGGTTGGCAATAATAGCGGCGGAGAGAAAAGTTTAAAGTACGGACAAACCATCAAATACATTGACGAAGTAAGCACGGTGCTCGCGGATGGCAACGAGTATGTCTTTAGAGAATTAGACGATTCGGAACTCGAGAATAAGATGCGGCTTACAAATTTTGAAGGGCAAATTTACAGGCAAATGTACCAGCTTATAAAAAATAACTATCAATTAATCAAAAAATTCAAGCCCAGCGTTTCCAAAAATTCTTCGGGCTATCCTTTGTGGAAAGTCTGGGACAAACACAAATTCAATTTATCCAAGCTGTTTGCCGGCAGCCAGGGCACTTTGGGGCTGATTACCAAAATCAAATTTAGGCTTATAAGTCCATTGTCCTACAGCCAATGCGCGGTATTTTATGTTAAGAATTTAAAGCAGCTTGCAGGGCTTACGCAGGAGGCCTTAAAATACAAACCGGAAATTTTGGAAGTTTTTGACGAGAGCACTTTTAAGACGGCCGTGCATTTTTTGCCGGAAACAGCTAAAAAATTCGGGAGCGGTTTTTTAAGCTTTTTGCCGGAAACTTTTCGGGTTTTAACCGGCAGGGCGCCCAAATTTGTTGTGGTGGCGGAAGTTTGCGGGGCTACGGCCGAAGAAGCGCAAATTGCCGCCCGCGATTTGGAAGAATCAGTCCGGTGCAGGTGTTTTATAAAAGGTTTTTTGCCGAGAGGGCAGGCAGGCGGCTCAAAATATAAATTTTTAAGGGCGGAAAGCTTTAATTTATTTAAAATTTGTAGTAAAGGCAAGACCGCAGCGGCTATTATAGATGACATAATTGTCCGGCCGGCCCAGCTTGGTGAATTTTTACCAAAACTGGAAAGACTGCTGAAAAAATACAAACTTACTTACAGTTTCAGCGGGCATCTTGGCGATGCCAATTTCCATATTATTTTCTTAATAAATTTAAGCGATTATGGCCAGAAAAGACAGCTTAGGAAACTGGCAGAAGAAATTTACGATTTGGTTTTAAAGTTCAGAGGCGGGATTTCCGCGGAGCACGGCGACGGGCTGGTGCGGGCGCCATTTTTGGAAAAAGCCTGGGGCAAGGAAATGCTTAATCTTTTTACTCAAACCAAAAATATTTTTGACTCTCAGGACATTTTCAACCCTAAAAAAAAGCAGGCCGTAGCAAGCTGGGACTTATTATTTTCTCTGATGAAAAAATAATTTGAGCCGGTTTTTAACTTTCAGTAGATAACCTATTATTATTTGCCGTTGCATTTTTTACTGAAAGGTATAGAATTAAAGTATGCATTACTTTGCTTACGGTTCCAACATGGATATTAACCACATGCGCAGGCTTTGTGGCTGGCATTGCCATATTTTAAGCCACGGCGTATTAAAGCGGCACGAATTGATTTTGGACACCAAGGGGTACCCCAACATCTCCCCGAAACATGATATGGATGTTTACGGAATATTATACGAAGTGGACGAGAAGGCGCTGGAAGCCTTGGATGGTTTTGAAGGCTATCCGGAAGTTTATGACAGAAAGATGGTGGAGGTGCTTGACGGACTTGGCCACAAAACCAAAGCCTGGATTTATTTTAAACATGAAGGCTATAACAGCGAGAACAAATTCCATCCAGGTTTTTGGGAAAAGGTAATTGCGGCCGCATATGACCAGAGACTGCCTAAGAAGTGGATAGCGTATTTAGAGAGTTTTTTGAATAAATAGTATATAATTAACCATTTGCACGGGTGGGGTCCGTGTTTTTTGTTATAGGTCTATCATAAAAATTTCTTTTGCAATAGGCCTAATAAATTTAGTATAATGTAATAGATGAAAGCTTGGGTTATGTTAAGAAAAATTTTTAAAACCGGACATTCTTCCGCCGTTACGCTTTCCAAAAAAATTATGGATGAGCTTGAGTTGAAGGTGGGCGATATGGTCTTGGTGGAGATGAGCGGGGACAAGCGGAAAATCATCATTAGCAAAGCTAAAAAAGACGCCCAGTTGAGTTTTGGCTTTAAAATTAAGCATAAGCTGGGAGAAACCAGGCCGGGTAAAAATTAGTTTATGAATAGTTCCGAAATTTCATACATTGCGGATGTTGGATTTAAAAGCGCGCAGCATGCCCAGCTGCTGTTTGTTGCCTGTAGTGATTTTCGTTTTCGGCAAGCTTTTTTTGATTTCCAAAAAAATTTTTTGCAGAATCGGGGCATAGACCAAATAATTGTTCCCGGAGGAGTTTTATGTTTTTTCGGCGGGCGCTATGGGTATCCGGATTCCGCCAGGGTCGCTGAATTCTGGGCAAGATTTTTAGGGGAGCATCATCACATAGAAGAAGTGATTTTATTGGGACACGAAGATTGCGCGGCTTATGCCAATGCCCCCAAGCTAAAGAGCCTAAGCGGCGAGCAATTAAAAGAAGAGCAACTGGAAGATTTATTGGCCGCTAAACAGGTGATAGAAGATTCTCTTCCCAATGTTAAGGTAAAAACATTTTTGGCAAGTTTAGACTCCGCATTGGACAAAATAGTTTTTTCTGAGATTTCGTAAAATAAATTTTATGCTGAAACACCTAAACCTCAAAATTGTTGGGGCGGTGCAGGATGTGGGGTTCCGCTGGAGCGCAAAAAAGAAAGCGGATGTTTTGGGTTTGGCGGGCTTCATTTCCAACAGGCCTGACGGCGGTGTGTTTATAGAAGTTGAAGGGGAAGAAGAAAAGCTGGATGAATTTGTAAACTGGTGCAGGCAGGGGCCGGGTTTTGCCGAAGTAAAATCAGTTGATATTGAAGAGTCGGAAGTCAAAAATTATAACACTTTTTCCATTGTATGAAATTAAGCGTTAAAACCAGCCGCAAGAAACAGATTGTTGATATCACTGAAACCATCAACAGGCAGTTATTGCAAGCGGGAATTGATGGCGGTTTGTGCCATGTGTTTGTAAAGCACACTACCTGTGCTGTTACGACTGCCGATTTAGACCCCGGAACTGACCTTGATATGCTGGACGCGTTTGAGGAAATAATCCCTAAATTAAATTACCGCCATCCGCATAATCCAGCGCACGTAGGTGACCATATTATGTCCAGCATTATTGGGCCGGGCGTTTTAGTTCCCATCGGAGATGGAAAATTAGACTTAGGAACCTGGCAAAGGATGGTTTTGGTGGAGTTGGACGGCCCGAGGGAAAGGGAAATAATATTGACCATGATTAAGTAAGATTAAATATAATTGATCATGATTTATATTCTTGGTCAATCTTGGGCAATTTTGATTAATTATGGACAATGAGATTATTTGGGTGGCGGTGAATACCAACTCAGCAAAAGAAGCGGAAAAAATCGGCAGAGCGGTTTTAAAAAAGCGGCTTTGCGCTTGCTTTGGGATTATTCCCCGCATCAAAAGCATTTACTATTGGCCGCCAAAGAGCAATCGTCTGGAGCAATCCAAAGGCCCGCTTTTAATTTTGGAAACTTTGTCGAACCACTATCAAAACATTGTCAAACTAGTTAAGTTCCTGCATAGTGACAAACTGCCATTTATTGGTAAAATAGGTATAGAAGTCGAAAAAGAATTTTATAATTGGGTTAAAGAAGAGACTAATCATTAAAATAAATGTATGAATTTTTTAAGAAGAATGTTTGGAGGGGGGGAGAAGCCAAGTGAGCCAGAATTATATCAAGAAGGAGAAGTTGTATTTGACCCAAGCAAATTGGATATGGGAGAATTATTAGAAAAGTACAAAGAAATTTCAGGAAGCAGGACAAGCCTGAATCGTTCATCTGATCCATTTGATGAGCAGATTAGGCAAGAAGTTGTAAAAAGGCTGAAGTTTTTAGATTCCGAAGCAAGGAAGAAAATATACGCAGAGTCTGGACTGGAGCCGGATTCTATGGAAAAATTTCTTAATTCATAGAATATTTAGGCAGCAAGATGAAAAAATTTTTAGTTTTATTTGTATTAATAGTTATAGTGGGGATTGGTTATTATTATTTTCTGAATAATGAATCTAATCAATCAGTTGATAATCAGCCATCAAACAACAATATTATTAACCAAACCAAGCCTATGAAAATTACAAGTTCAGCTTTTGAGCACAACCAAAATATTCCTGCCAAATATACCTGCGACGGTGAAGGAGTTAATCCTCCTTTGGAATTTGGCAATGTGCCCGAAAACGCATCGTCTCTTGTTTTAATTATGGACGACCCGGATGCGCCAATGGGCACCTGGGTGCATTGGACGATTTGGAATATTGATCCGTCCATATATCAAATAGAAGAAAACAGCGTACCTGTAAAAGTTATACAGGGGAAAACTAGCAGCGGACAGAACAAATATGGCGGGCCGTGCCCGCCAAGCGGCAGACACCGGTATTTTTTTAAGCTTTACGCTTTGGATGTCCCCAAATTAGAATTACCATCGTACTCGGACAAGGCCGCGCTGGAAGCGGCCATGGGAGGCCGCATAATAGATAAGGCGGAATTGATGGGTTTATATAATAGGCAATAAATATCAATTGGATCTGCGGATGCATGTTGATCAACGGATTGCCACAGATTCTCTTTATGAATTAATCCGTAGGTATCAGTATATCCGTATAGGTCCGTATATTGGGATAATAGGTTATGCCTTACAAAAAGAAAAAAGTTGCACAAAAAAAGCACCGCAAAAGAAAAGGCAAAAAGATTGTGTCGGTAAGATGGAGGTAGTTAATTTTGACGATGGAAAATAAATTTTTAAGGCCAACAGTAATAATATTGATTCTGGCAGGACTTGCCGGTTTTTTTGGCGTGAAAGATTACGAGCAGAAAAAAGAAAAGGACTTTAACAATAAAATAACCCTGCTGCAAAAACAAATTGCGGTCTTGCAGAAATCTTTCGAAGAATTTAGCGGTCAGCCGTTGCCGGAAGCTTTGCCTTCGCAGGAAATAACCCAGAGGGAAATTATTCGGGAAAAATCACAGGAGGAATTATTAACATCCGCCGTAGCCAAAACCGCGCCGGCCGTAGCCTCAATCGTAATTTCCAAATACGTGCCGCAGCTGGAAATTGTCTACGAAAATCCTTTCGGCGATGACCCATTTTTCAAAGATTTTGGTTTTCGCGTGCCTAGGTATAGGCAGAAAGGCGTGGAGAAGCAGCAGGTGGGCGCAGGGACAGGTTTTTTATTAACATCGGACGGTTATATCTTAACTAACCGCCATGTGGTAGCGGACACGGAAGCGGAATACACCGTGCTTCTCTCGGACGGCTCGCAAAAGACGGCGGAGGTGGTTTATAAAGATTCCAGCCTAGATGTGGCGGTTTTGAAAATAGAAGGCAGTGGCTACAAAAGCGTGAGTTTGGGAAATTCAGAGCCGCTTCAGCTGGGCCAGACGGTGATTGCCATTGGCAACGCGCTGGGTGAATATAATAATTCGGTTTCTACAGGGATAGTTTCGGGGCTAAACAGGAGCATAGAGGCGGCAAACAGCCAGGGCCAGCTTGAGGTGCTTAGCGGGGTAATTCAAACGGACGCGGCCATTAACCCCGGCAATTCCGGCGGACCGTTGCTTACCTTGAGCGGCGAAGTTGTCGGCGTGAATGTCGCGACCGTGATAAACTCCAACAACATTAGTTTTGCTATTCCTATTAATATGGTAAAACAGATTATAGATACTGTAATCAAATAGATAAGCATAATTCACGGTAAATTATACATCGGAACCTTCGGGGCCGGTGTTTTGTTTGCGCAAAAGATGGTATAATAAGTTTGTTTGGAGGAAACAGGGAATGAAACAGAAATTCAAATTACAAAAAGGCTTTTCCATAGTTGAGCTGATTATTACAATTGCTATTTTTACGATTCTGGCCGCCGGAGTTTTGGGCGCTTTTTTCGCGCTTTCTTCCAGCGTAAAAAAGGCCCGGGAAAAGACAGTGCTTTCTTCTTTGGCGACCAATTATTTGGAAATTGTCCGCAATATGTCCTACAGCCAGGTCGGAACCATAAACGGCAATCCTCCGGGGAACTTGCCTGATTTTACCAACGCTTTTGAAGAAAAAATTGAAGCTTTTTCTTATAAGATTTTTTATGAAGTAACTTACATTGATGATCCCTCCGACGGCACGATTCTACTGGGCACAGACCTTGAACCTAATGATTATAAGCAGGTTAAAATGAGCATCTTAAATGCGGCAACAAATCAGACCACTCATTTTTTGACCACTGTCGTACCTAAAGGCAGGGAAGGGCTCATCAACGCTGGCGCGATTCAAATCAAAGTCTTCAATGCCCAAGGCCAGTCGGTGGAAGGAGCAAATATTCATATTGAACATCCTCCTACTTCGCCGAGTTTAATTTTAGACAGAACTAGCGATGCAAATGGGGAGTGGGTAGAAGTTGCCTTGCCGGCGGCAGTCAACAGCTATCGGATTGTTGTGACTAAAGATGGGTATTCCACGGACCGAACTTATCCCATCACCGAGGAGAACCCCAACCCCGTCAATGCCGATGTTACCGTGGAAGACGGTAAGGTAAGCCTCGCGATTTTTTCCATTGACTTTCTTGCCAACTTGACAATTAAGACTTTGGATAAATTTTGCCAGAACCTCAGCGGAGTCAATGTTAATGTTCGGGGCGAAAAACTTATCGGTACCGCGCCGGAAGTTTTTAAATTTGATGAAAATTTCGTTTCCAGCGGCGGGCAAATTCTGCTTTCCGATATTGAGTGGGACACTTATACTCCGACTCTGCTTGTAGGCCAGCCTTATATTGTCTACGGGACTTCGCCAATACAAAAAATTGACGTGCTCCCCGGCAGCAGCCAGACTTTTTCTATGATTTTAGGCAGCAATACCACGGCACACAGTCTTTTGATAATAGTTAAGGACAGCTCCGACGATGCCGCTTTGGAAGGTGCCAGCGTGCATCTGCGCAAGGGAGGAAGCGTACCGCAGGATTATTATGGCATTACCGGCGGCAGCGTTTGGGCGTCTTATGACTGGACGGGCGGAAGCGGACAGGAATATTGGTCCACTACGACTCCCGACAGGTACTATCAGGACGACGGCAACATTGACGTAAACAGCGTACCCACCGGTGTGAGGCTTAAGAAAATTACCGGTAGCTATGTCTTAAGCGGCTGGCTGGAATCTTCAATTTTTGATACAGGCAGCTTAGGCAGCAATTACACTACAATTGCCTGGGAGCCAACCACCCAAACCGCCGGAACTGAAATAAAGTTCCAGTTGGCGGCAAGCAATAATTTGGGAGGCCCTTGGGATTATGTTGGCCCGGACGGAACTGCAGGGAGTTTTTATGACGTTTCGGGCAATGATATCAGTTCCAATTTGGACGGAAATCGGTATATTCGTTATAAGGTTTATCTTTCCACGGTTGATGACAAAAAAACCCCAATCCTCACTACGGTTAACCTTAATTACGTCTCCGGCTGTTTTACGCCCGGACAGGTGATTTTTACCGATTTAACTTTCGGCAATAATTACGATTTGGATGTTTCTTTGGCAGGTTATGTAACGGAAATTCAGAACAGTATTACAGTTTCAGGCCAGCAGGTTATTGAAATATTTTTAAATCCGCAATAGATGAATCAGTTTAGCAAAAAATACAAAAAATCAGCAAACGGCTTTATTTATTCTCGATGCGGTGTTGGGGTTGGTTTTACGCTCGTGGAGATGATTGTCGCTCTGTTCGGTTTTACCCTAATTGCCGTAGGCTTGATAGCCCTGGTGTCCAATATTTTCACTGCTTCAAGCCAGCAGGGGGGGCTTTTGGCCGTGGCTGACCAGGCCAGAAAAATAGCTTTTGGAATTGTTGACGAACTCCGCAATGCCCAGTCCTCTTCCACCGGCGCATATTCTCTGGCAACAGCGGGGAGCCAAACTCTGACTTTTTATACCAATCTTGATTCAGACAGCGCCGTTGAGAGGGTGCGTTATTTCTCGCAAAACGGAAAACTTTATAAGGGCATTTTAAAACCCGAGGGCAGTCCGCTGGTTTATAATCCGGCCAATGAAAAAGTTTACGCAGCCCAAAACGACTTGGCGAACGGCGCAAATCCAGTCTTTTATTATTATGATGGAGATTTTGACGGCACAAGTGATGATTATTTGGTCCAGCCGGTCAATGTGACTCAAGCAAAGATGGTCAAGGTTAAACTGGATATTTATAACAAGGCCGGAGTGAAAAACGTAAATACGTTTTCCGTTACTGCTTCGGGAGTGGTCAGGAATTTAAAGACGAATCTAGGGGATTAGAAAAAATTACTGATATCTAATGACTAATTTCTAATCAATTATAGAATAACTAATTTCAGAATTTAATCATTGGGCATTGATTCGGTATTAGGAATTGGTAATTAGAAATTTATTGACAATTTGAACACAAACATGTTGAACACAAAAAAAACACAATTACAAGTAGGAAGCCTTCTCATCTACAATCTCGTTATTATTTTCATTTTAAGTTTGGTGCTTTTGAGCGTTCTGGCTTATGCCGCAATTCAGTTGCGCGTTATCAGAGGCAGCGTTAATAGGGAAATGGCGTTTCAAATTGCCGAAGCCGGAGCGAATTATTACCAGTGGCATTTGGCGCACTACCCTGCGGACTTTTGGGATGGCAACGCCTCCACCACGCCCGGGCCATATTTGCACGATTATATAGACAAAGACACTAACCAAAAAATCGGTGAGTTTAGTTTGGAGATTACCCCGCCCCTGGTTGGCTCAACCGTGGTTATTATCAAGTCAATGGGTTATACCTTGGATAATCCTAGTCAAAAGAGAACAGTAGCAGTACGCTATGGCACGCCTTCTTTGGCCAAGTACGCTTTTTTGACCCAAAGCGACGTCTGGATAGGCGACACGGAAAGCGTAAGCGGCCTTCTTCACTCCAACGGCGGCGTGCGCTTTGACGGCACCGGCAACGCGCCGATTACTTCTTCCAAAAACAATATTCCTCCCGGTCCGGGATATAAATGTTATCCATATCATGGCTGTAGCTCTCCTTATGAATGGAAGCCCGGGGTTTGGGGAAGCGCGGCCCAGCCAACCAAAGATTTTTGGGAGATGGCCGTACCTGGCGTTCCTTTTTCCAGCATCACTTCTGACTTCCAGACCATAGAAAGCCAAGCGACAGGGCAGGCCAATTTGCCGACCACGCCATCCAACAGGCAAGGTTATTCTCTGGAGTTTAAACCCGACGGCACGGTTGATGTTTACGTAGTGAGAAATTTGCGTTCGCATGATTCGGGCAAGGATGTAAATAGTGTTTGGCACAGCGAAAATTTGGACTACAACCAGAGAATCTTCCAGTATAATATGCCAATCCCTTCAAACGGGCTGATTTTCGTAAAAGACAGGGTTTGGGTGGAAGGCACGGTAAAAGGCAGGGTAGTGGTAGCGGCTACTAAATATACCAGCGACCCTAGCAGTCAGGCCAGCATACTTATTCCGAATAATATAGTTTATTCTGCCAAAGACGGCAGTGACAGCTTGGGGTTGATTGCGGAAAGGGACGTACTTATAACTTACTATTCGCCGAATAATTTGGAAATTAACGCCGCGCTGGTAGCGCAGAATGGCAGCGCACAAAGGTATTATTTTCCGGGTAATGTCAAAAACTCCATCAATATTTACGGAGCGGTGTTAAGTTTTGGCGTATGGACCTGGAGTTGGGTGGATGGCAGCGGCAATGTCGTTTCCGGATACCGCAACACTTATACAACCTATGATGCGAACTTACTTTACTCACCGCCGCCCAGTTTCCCTTTAACTACCGACGGCTACCAACAGATTAGCTGGGAGAGCGACTAAATCATTTAAACATTTTAACATTTAAACATGAGTAAACAGATTTTTATTATTTTATGCGTGATATTAATGTTCGCCGTTTGGCCGGGATCGTCTTTGGCGGTGAGGGCGGAGCCTGGGGATATACCTGAAAAAGTCCCTTTGTACGAAACTCCTTACGGTGTCGGGTTGAATTACAAAGGCAATTTTAATTATTCTTCGGACGGTCAGAGTCAAGCCGAAGGCGGTTCTTTGGACAATGCAGCGGAGGCAGTTTATCAAGACGGGGCAGACGCAAGGACGGTTAAGCCCGAAAAAACCGTCCACATTTTTAGTTTTTGGTGGCTCGCCCTGCTTGCGCTTTTGGCAGCAGGCTTGGTAAGCTATTTTTATGTCAAAGGAAGGAGAAAGAAAGGCTAAAAATTCTTGCGTTTACTGCGGTTCTAACCCTGTACCGCATTTTGTTTATTGGTATTTTGAAAGCGCGGATATCCTACTGACCTTTGTGCGGCAGTTTTTGTTTTTTAATCCGGTTTTTAAATGGCTGAAGGTGGTCGGCCGTAAAACCAACCTTGGCTGGATTTTGGCAAGAGCGGGGATGGCTTTGAAGATCATAGGAGTCAATTCTGACATCAATAAATGCAAAGTGCCGAGAGCAAAAGTTTTGTGGGAAGAAGCAATTGAGCGCGGGATTGAGATGAGGGAACTGTTATTATTAGGAAAGCCGTTCGATGTTTATGTGGCTGAAAGCGAAAAGCGTAAAGCGAAAAGCGAAAAATTAGTTTTCAGCGGATTGCCGCGTTCGGCGGAAAGCGACAATCCCAGGCTGGATTTAATGGATGACAAAGCAATATTTAAAAAATGGCTGAAGGAAAAAAATTTGCCAGTGCCGGAAGGCAACAGTTGCTGGAATTTTTTTCAGGCAAAAAAAATTTTTTACAATATCCGCAAACCAGCTATCGTAAAACCCAGATCCGGCAGCCGAGGCAGGCACTCAACAACTTTTGTTTACACGGAAAAAGATTTAAAAAAGGCTTTTAAAATAGCTAAAAAGCTTTGTCACTGGGTTATGGTAGAAGAGCAGCTTACAGGTCCAGTGTACCGCGCGACTTTAATTAATTTTGAATTATGCGGTGTTTTGCGCGGCGATCCGCCGCAAGTTACAGGCGACGGGGAGCATAATATCAGAGAATTGATAGATATTAAGAACCGGCAAAAAAATTCTAAAGTCAAGGAAATTATTTTTAGTAATGAACTTGAAAATTTTTTAGCAAAACAAAATTTAAAGTTATCGTCGATCCCAGCCCAGGGTGAGGTCGTAAATCTCTCCGAAAAAATCGGAGTGAATTATGGGGGAAGTTCCAGTGAAGATTTTGAAATTTGTCGTCCTGACAACAAAGAGTTATTTATTAAAGCGGCAAAAATTGTAAATGACCCCATTGTGGGATTTGATTTCATTATTCCCGACATCGCAAAGTCGTGGAAAGAACAAAGATGCGGGTTTATTGAAGCCAACAGTTTGCCGTTCATCAATTTACATCACGATCCTTTGTACGGCCGTCCGCGGAACGTTGCGGCAAAAGTTTGGCAGATGATGGGGATGTAACACATAACACATATCGCGTAGCATGGAACATATTATAAAAAATTTTGACAAGCTCGCGACTTCGGTTTTAAGAAGGCAGGCTTTAACAATTGCCGAAGCCGGCTTTGAGGCGATTAATACGGAAAAGTGCATTGAAAAAAATTTAGTTTATCATCGAGAGACGCAAAAACTTAAAATTCAGGGCAAACAATTTGATTTAAAGAAATACAAAAGGCTTGTTTGCGTAGGTTTTGGCAAGGCGGCCTTTGACGCAGTCCGAGTTATTAAGAAAATTTTAAGCGACAGAATAGAAGCCGGTTATGTTATTGATTTAAAAAACGGACATATTCCCGGCATTATTACCCGCGTAGGCAGTCATCCAAAAGTGTCAGAAGACAATATCCGTTATAGTAAAGAGCTTGTTTTTTTGCTTGAGGATTTAAAAGCAGATGATTTAGCTATTGTAGTGGCAAGCGGCGGCGGTAGCGCGCTTTTGGAATTGCCTGATGCAGGTTCAGCTCAAGACCTGGCGGAGATATTTGACGCGCTTACCGGGCAGGGCGCTTCTATTTCCGAAATCAATACAATAAGAAAACATTTAAGCCGGGTAAAGGGCGGGCAACTGGCTAAAATTATTTATCCGGCGACTTGTGTGAGCCTAATTTTCAGCGACGTGCCGGGGGATGATCTGAGCATGGTGGCTTCCGGGCCCACAGTGAAAGATCAGACTACGGTCAGGGATGCTCAGGCGGTGATTGACAGTTATCAATTGTTAGAAAAAATTGGCACTGATTCATTAAGGCTTACGGAGACGCCCAAAGAGAAAAAATATTTCAGAAACGTCCATAATTTTTTATTGGTTTCGGGCGCACTCGCACTTTCGGCCATGAAAGAGAAAGCCGAAGATTTGGGTTTTAGTGCGAGAATCTTTAGCGAAAATTTTGAAGGCGAGGCAAGAAAACTTGGGCCAGAAATCATTCAGCAAAACCTCAAAAAAGGGCACTGCCTGCTTGGGGCTGGAGAAAGTACGGTTATAATCAGCGGGAAGGGAAGAGGGGGACGAAACCAGGAGATGGCTTTGTCGGCGCTTTCATCTATCGCGGAAAATCAGGTTTTGCTTTGCCTAGCCTCTGACGGGAATGACAACACCGAAGCAGCGGGGGCAATAGTGGATGCCTTGACCCTTGTTAAAGTTAAAGCTTTAAATTTGGATCCAAAAAATTTTTTAAAAGACAATGACAGTTTTACGTTTTTTGAAAAAGTGGATGATGCGGTAATTACCGGCCTGACAGGCTCTAATACCGCTGATTTTTTTGTTTTCCTAAAAAGTTAGACTAAAAAATTATTTTATGCTATAATTAACAGGCATAAAAGTTGAAAAGGCTGGGCGTAAATATCATCGGCTGTTTGGCAGAGTTTGAAATCAAAATAAAAAATCTATTTATTATGAAAATAAAATGTTATCAGACTAGAGGCTGGGAAGTTGATTATTTAAAGGAAAGGCTTAAAGAGCACGAACTTAGTTTTTTTGAGGAGGTGCCGGAATTAAAGGCAAATTTTAAGGATGATTCGGAAATTATTTCGGTATTCGTGGGCTTTGATTTGGGCAAAAAAGAGCTGGAGCACTTTCCAAATTTGAAATTCATCGCCACCCGTAGCACCGGTTTTGACCATATAGATTTAAAGGCTTGCGCGGCAAGAAAGATTTTGGTAAGCAATGTTCCGACTTACGGGGAAAACACGGTGGCGGAGTTTGCTTTTACCTTGCTTTTGGCGCTTTCCAGAAAGCTTTATCCGGCAGTAAAGAGTGTGAAAGAAACCGGACAGTTCACCCCGGAAGGTTTTATGGGTTTTGATTTAAAAGCCAAAGTGATAGGCGTAGTAGGGACTGGCCACATTGGAGTTCACGTGGTAAAAATCGCAAAGGGATTTGATATGCACGTGTTAGCTTTTGACCCTCACCCGAGGGCGGAGCTGGTGAAAAATTACGGCGTAGAGTACGTAAGCCTTGAGGAATTACTGAAACAAAGCGACGTGGTAAGTTTGCACGTTCCGTATATGCCCGCTACGCATCATTTAATCAATAAAGAAAATATAAAGATGATGAAGCGGGGAAGCCTGCTTATAAACACCGCGCGCGGGGGACTTGTAGAAACAGCGGCGCTTTTGGACGCTCTAGATAGCGGACACTTGGCTGGGGCTGCTATGGATGTTTTGGAAGAGGAAGGCTATGTGCAGGACGAAATTGTGCTCTTGCACCAAAGCCACCCGAGCCAACAGCAGCTGAAAACGGTTTTGGCCGACCACGAATTAATAGTAAGGGACAACGTAATTATTACCCCGCACACGGCTTTTAACACCAAAGAAGCGGTGCAGAGAATTTTAGATACCACAATTTCCAATATCCACGCTTTTATTCAGGGTTCGCCAATTAACCTGGTGGAACCAAAAAAATAAAGATTAATAGCTCCGAGCGGATCGAATTTATTTCGGCCGCGAGGAAACTTCTCCGGGAAAGAGAGGATTCGCCGCCAGGCGAATGTTTGGAAAAGAAAACTCCCGGAGGGGTTGTCTCTCCAAGGATATAATATGGCAAAAAAACATAAAAAAACAACTAAACATAATAAATTTAAAGGAACCAATTCTATGGAAAAGGTCAAGATTCAGCGCAGAAAGCGCAAAAAGAAAAAAATCAGCACCAAAGATAAGGTGTTGGCCGGAATCGGCGTGGGCAGCACTTTAATGGGCGGGGTAGGCGCGGTGGCGCCAAAGCCTCCTACCACGCAGTTCGTAAGAACGCAAGCGACTCCTACCACAACGACCGCCGGAAAAATTAAAAGCACGCTAAAAAAGATTTTCGGGGTAAAAAAAGCGAAAGCTTCGGAACTTTATTCTTACGATTTGAAAGACAATGGCGACGGTACTTACACCATAACTTTGGACGATCCTGAAGGCACCAGTTTAACGGTTAGCAGCAGGAACGAATTAGCCTCAAAGTCCCAAAAGTATAATACTACGGATGCGGAAGACATAAAAAAATTCGGTTCCTTTGTCCAGGCTTTTAACAACTGGAATAGTATTCTTTCGCTGCCGGACTCTATAACCGCTTTTGCCGATAGCCAAGCTGCGAAAAACGGAACCCCTACAGTTACCGAGCTTTTAAGCGTTCCAGGCTGGGATTTTACAGTTGGCTGGTGGGACCAATCGCAAGCCGTTGGAACGGGTGAGTTGAATAAAGGTGAGCCATATAATATTTTGTATTATGCTAATGACGAAACGACCCAATTCTTAGCCAATGCTCTGGGCGGGCAGGTAACCGTGATTAAAGGGCCGACCACGGGCCCTTTTAGCTGGCCTGACCAGCCGGCTATTAAATTGCCGAACGGTGAGGTGTTAAACGCCGGTGTTGTGGCTCAACAGTTTCAGCGTTTTCAACAGCAGTATAGAGGAAGCATAGAAAATTATAAATTAAATTTAGAACAAAACTCGGCTATTGTGGGCACCGGTTATTTGCAGGCGCCTATTGATCCCATTACCGCGCTGAAGAGTTATTTTGTGGAAGGAAATGCAAATGCCTCTGCCAGTATGGGCTCTACAACTGGAATTGATTATACCCAGCCTTATTTGCCGGGCAGTCCAAAGGCGCTGGAAGCCCAGGTAAATTTGCCCTCGGCGGTTATCTTAAACAAAACCTCCGGGAACACTTCAATTTTTAAAGTCGGCGACAAATGGGAGATTACCGTTAAAGGCGCGCCTAATACGGATGTTTATGTTGTTGGCGGAATTGACGGCGAGCAGGTAAAGAATAAAATGGGCAGGACAGACGCGAACGGCATTTTAAAACTTTCCGGCACCATCTCTTCCGACCAAGCCGGTGATTGGAACGAAAGTTGGTATGTAGGCAATGACAAGGTTGGACAGATAGATTTTACGGTTGTTGAGAAAACAACGGCTGTGAGTTCGGATACCAGTTATATTGATGCGCAAGCTGCGAAAAACGGAACCCCTACAGTTACCGAGCTTTTAAGCGTTCCAGGCTGGGATTTTACAGTTGGCTGGTGGGACCAATCGCAAGCCGTTGGAACGGGTGAGTTGAATAAAGGTGAGCCATATAATATTTTGTATTATGCTAATGACGAAACGACCCAATTCTTAGCCAATGCTCTGGGCGGGCAGGTAACCGTGATTAAAGGGCCGACCACGGGCCCTTTTAGCTGGCCTGACCAGCCGGCTATTAAATTGCCGAACGGTGAGGTGTTAAACGCCGGTGTTGTGGCTCAACAGTTTCAGCGTTTTCAACAGCAGTATAGAGGAAGCATAGAAAATTATAAATTAAATTTAGAACAAAACTCGGCTATTGTGGGCACCGGTTATTTGCAGGCGCCTATTGATCCCATTACCGCGCTGAAGAGTTATTTTGTGGAAGGAAATGCAAATGCCTCTGCCAGTATGGGCTCTACAACTGGAATTGATTATACACAATCTGCTGGTCAAACCGGATCTAATTTTGGCATTGTAAATTCGACGGCATCGGCTACAGTTTTGCCGGTTGGCACTTCTTTGGGAAAAAATCCAAACGCTGCTACTGCCAACAAGACCGTTTATATTAGCCATGTAACGGCATTTAACCACCAGGGTAAAAATGTGGGAGCTATAATTAGACCCGGGGACACTATAGAAATTGGTGGCACTGGCCTTGAGGTTTACAGCCAGTTTCACCTGGTGGTGGGTTCGCAGGAGTTTCAAATTGGACATGCGACGATTACTAACAACAAAATTACTTTAACAGTGCCAACACTCGGTAGTGTGCCTAATAACGCCAGCATTCGTATCAGGCTAATCTCCAGCTCATCAAATGTAAGTCAGGGTGTGCTTCCGCAGTATTTTATTTATCAGTCTAGTCAGCAAACAGCGACTGGCGCTGCAACAAGTGGACAAGCACAGACCGTAACTTATGGGCAAGGTACTACCACAAGCGCTGCAGCAGGTGGACAAGCACAGACTGTTTCCAGCGGTCAGCAGGGGGGACAAGCACAGACTGGGTCGGGTTTATTAAGTAGCGTTGCAAGCGGTGGTGCGGCCACCAGCACCGAAGCTGCAATTTCCGGCGCACAGGGCCAGCAACAGGCAGCCGCTGCCGGTATTAGTGACGCGCAAATTGCGGAATATGAACAAGCGTTACAGAATCTTACCAGCCAGGTTAATAATATGCAAAATCAGCTGAATAGCCTGGCAGACCAACTAGAAGACGATTCCGATGCACAGGAAGAAATCGCGGCTTTGCGTAAAGAAATTACGGGCCTAAGAAGCGACGTGGCCTCGCTAAATAATTTAGTCAATCAGCTCAAAGTTAATAGAGTCCAGACTTTCAGCCAGGTAGACGGTTTGGCGACCGGCCTTCAAATGCCCGCGGGCTATTCCGCCTCCGTCGGAGGCCTTCAAATGCCCGCCGGTTTTCCTGCAAGCGCCGCCTATGCCGCATCCCCTTCAGTACAAGCAGCCTCTACTGGTCAAGTATCCAAAACATATAAAGTTAAAAAAGGCGATACGCTTTGGGCAATAGCCAAAAAGCAATACGGAGATGGCAAGCAGTGGCGCAAAATTCTGGAAGTCAATCCCGACTGTTTGTCCCGTCCTAGCAACACCAGAACTTTAAAAGTCGGCTACGAGCTGGTTATCCCGGAATAAAATCAACACAATAGATTTGCTTTTAGCAAGATTGTGCTATAATAGGTAAACATAATTAATAAAACACCAGACTATTTTTTACTGGCATCTTGTTAGTATGCTAGTATGTTTTGATGTTAAGTGAGCTTTATGACAGAACACCATCAGCATCCAACGTATCATGATACCAGTCCCGATGGGGCGGAAAGCAGTCAAAACCAGCAATACTTTTTACCGGCCAGCATTTTGGTAGCCGCAATCCTGATTGCGGGCAGCGTGTTTTATAATTCCAATCTAATTTTAGGCCAGCTTAAAGGCGGCGCTAAGGGCGGCAGTGAGCAAGTGCTTGACCAGCAGGGTGCGGGGCAAAACCAGGAAGGGTTAAATAATAATGTGCCTTCCGCTGTAGCAGAGATCCCAGAGAGGCAGGGAGTTTCCGCTTTGGGAAAGGATTTGGCAAAGGTGGAGCTGGTAGAGTTTAGCGATTTTCAATGCCCGTTCTGCCAAAGATTTTTTGAGCAGACCTACCCGGAGATTAAACAGAAATATATAGATACAGGCAAAGTCCAGTTTGTGTATCGCCATTTCCCGCTACCTAGCCACCAAAATGCACAGAAAGCAGCTGAAGCTTCCGAGTGTGCCGCAGACCAGGGAAAATTCTTTGAGTACCACGACACACTTTTTGAAAACATGCAATCTGACGGTACCGGTTTGGCGATTGCTGATTTAAAACAATACGCGGCCGACTTGGGGCTTAATACCTCAAAGTTTAATCAGTGTCTGGACAATGGGGAAAAGGCCGAAATTGTAAAGAGCGATCTTAGCGCGGGCCAGTCCATTGGCGTAAACGGTACGCCCACGCTATTTGTGAACGGTATAAGGATTATCGGCGCCCAGCCTACAAGCGTTTTTGAAGCGGCCATAGAAGGGGCTTTGGCGG
>CAZLQG010000021.1:0-16083 GCA_964561655.1 uncultured Candidatus Saccharibacteria bacterium
GTCATAGGCAAGATGTACAGGGGTTTTGAAAATGGTCCGGTTGGCCATATGGTTTTGGGCAGTATAGAAGAACTTACGGAACATGGTTTTATTTTAAGAACAGACAGAGATGAAAGACTGGAAGTGGAAATTACGGAAGGGACACGTTTTCCTTTTGGAAAGTATTTGGAAGAAGGTTTTGCGGTTTTTGTTGCTGGCGAAAGGGAGGTTAATAAAATTAGAGCCTTTGGAGTGCATAAGATTGAAGAGGGCACTCAAAGGATGTTTTTTAGACAGCCTCCAATGCGCGGAATGAAGATGCAAGTGCCTCCTCCGTTTATGCAATGAGTGAACTGATTTTGAGAACTCTCCCGCCCAAGCAGAACGGGGGGAGGTTTTTTTAGTTGGCAATAAAATCCATGTTAAAATAAAGCATATGGAAAAAAAGAAAATTTTGTTAATCGTTGTTCTTTTTGTTGTGCTTGCTGTTTTGTGGTTTATTTTAACTCGGCAAGGTTATTTTGGCTTTAAGATTGAAAAGCTGCCGGAAACGCCGCGGCTTGCTGCCGCGGTCAACGGCCGGTTGGTTGACCCTCAAATTGCCGCGGCTCGGCCCATTGCCGTAGTGGTAGAAAACCACCCTGACAGCCGGCCGCAGTCGGGCTTGGGCGGCGCTGACATTGTTTACGAAACTTTGGCAGAGGGCGGGATTACCCGTTTTTTGGCACTTTTTCAAACGAACCAGGTGGAGAATATTGGACCAGTTCGCAGCGCGCGAGATTATTTCGCCGAGCTGGCTAACGAGTGGGGCGCGCTTTTTGCGCACGTCGGCGGCAGCAATAAAGTAATTGTCCAGCTTAAAAACGGTGAGTATAAAAATTTGGATGATGCCAACGAATATTACAATGAACAATTTTTCCATCGCGCGGCGGAAAAAGACGCGCCGCATAATGTTTTTTCTTCAACCGAAAAATTAAAAGAGCTAATGGATTTTTACGGATTTTTCAGACAGGCCAATTTTTTTTCTTATCAATTTAAACAAGACGAGCCAATATCGGCATCAACCACCCAAGCTGGAATTGTTAGCATAGATTTTTCCCGGCCAGGATATGAAGTTGAATATCGGTATGATTTTTCTAACAACAATTATTTCCGTTCTCTGTCGGGCGACCCGCATTTGGACGCCGAGAGCCAAAAGCAGCTTACGGCTAAAAACATTGTTGTGCAGTTTGTGGAGGTAACGCCCGTACCGAACGATCCATTGCTGAAAGTGGATATAAAACTGTTAGGGCAGGGCAAAGCTGTTGTTTTTCAAGATGGCAAAATTATAGAAGGCACTTGGATCAAAAGCATAGACAACCCAACCAGGTTTTTTGATTCGTTTGGCAGGGAAGTGCAGTTTAACCGAGGGCCTATTTGGATAGAATTGGTGCCGGAAGACAAAGAAGCTCAGTTTAACTGGCAAAGTTTAGAATTATTATCTTAATACCGGTGATGCAGGTTTCTTTTAAAGACAGAGTTTATAAAGTGGTTAGAAAAATCCCTAAAGGGAAAGTTTTAACTTATAAACAGGTGGCAAAATTGGCCGGTAGGCCAAAAGCTTACCGCGTCGTAGGCAGCATCTTAAGCAAAAATTACGACTCTAAAATCCCTTGCCACAGGGTAATTAGGTCGGACGGTACGCTTGGCGGCTACAACCGTGGTAGGCAGAAAAAAGTTTTGCTTTTAAAAGAGGAAGGTGTAGAATTAATTAGTAATAATTAATCGTTATTTTAAAAATTTATGCAATCTTATTACGGCCAGATAGAAAAAGAGACTTTGGAAAATGCGAATTTTCGCAAAGTGATTTTTACCGGCAAGCACAGCCAATTGGTTTTAATGAGTCTTAAAGCCGGTGAGGAAATTGGCGAAGAAGTGCACAACTACGTTGATCAGTTTTTTAGGTTTGAACAAGGACAGGGAAAAGTTGTTATCGATGATAATCAATTTGATGTAGCAGACGGTGACGCGGTAGTAGTGCCGGCCGGAAGCAGACATAATGTTATTAACACCGGCGCAGAAGATTTAAAACTTTATACCGTCTACTCTCCGTCTAACCACCCGGCCGGCACGGTGCATGCAACCAAAGCCGAAGCCGATGCCGCAGAGGAAGAACATCATCACTAAACTAAAATCCTCCGCTTGTAGCGGAGGATTTTAGATACAAAAATTTATTTAGCGGCTTTGGCTTTTGTCTTTATGCACCTGGTACAAGCCTTAACTCTTTTGCCCTCATGCCGCGTCCATTGTAAGTTTGGTTTTAGACGCACAATAGACGCTCTCATGCTATGGGAGCGTTTTATGGTTCTAGAATAAGTTTTGCCGCAGATTGAACATTGTCGGGGCATAAAATAGATTTAAGATTTATGATGTAAGATTTAGGAAATCTATGATAGATTACCACAATTTGTTATAATTGACAAGAGTAATCAAGACAACAATATAACAAAATAACATTTTAGAATTTGCTTATGTTTAATTGTTATATTGTTATATTGTTTAATTGTTTATGGATATCTTAATCATTTTTATCATTCTTATCTTTTCCGCCATTGTGCACGAGGTAATGCACGGACTGGTGGCGGAAAAGCTGGGCGACAGCACCGCGCGTTACGCCGGCAGAATTACCCTAAACCCAATTCCGCACATTGACCCGTTCGGTTCGATTTTACTTCCTTTTATACTGCTGGCGGTCGGCAGTCCCATCATCTTTGGCGCGGCCCGTCCGGTGCCGGTGAATTTTAATAATCTGCGCAAGCCCAAACGGGATATGGCTCTGGTTTCTTTGGCCGGGCCTTTGAGCAACTTTGCTTTGGCGGTTTTGTGCGTGATTCCTATCAAGCTTGGTTTGGCCAACGCCATATCCGGTCCTATATTGCTTCAGGCCATTTTGATAAATATAGTTTTGGGTACTTTTAACCTGATTCCTATTCCGCCTTTGGACGGCAGTAAGATTTTGGCTGCCTTAGCGCCTGACGAATGGATGTTTAAAATTTTGTCTTTGGAAAGGTACGGCTTTTTGCTGGTCTTGCTGTTCTTGATGATGGGAATTTTAGAAAAAATACTTCTTCCCGTAATTTTCCTTTTCGGCCAGATTTTCGGGGTGAGGTTTTTTTAGGTGTTGACTAAAAATGTTGTTTAAAGTATAATGTTCCTAATTGAATAAGAAACCCTCCCGATTCGTCGGGAAAATTACTAAATTTAGGTTGATTTGTTTGGGAAGTTACGATGCAGGTTTCCATCGATCCGCCTTCGCTAAAGCTTCGGCGGACATCGCTCTATAAATATTTATGGAGCTCGGTACCAAACAGACGAAGTAGACGCGAACTGATCGTGTCCGATCAGTTTTTATTGCGCTAAAATTATATACAGTTCCGAGGCGTCGGATTCATTCCGCGCCAAGGAAACGATATAGGGAAAAAGATAAGGATTGAAAAGAAAAAACCGATTGGGGTTCCCCGCGAGGCAAAGCCGAGTGGGGTGATCTGTTAGGTTTTGTCTTTTCAAAACAATATTATGCCAACAATCAATCAGCTCATCAAAAAACCACGCAAATCAGCCAAAGCGAAATCAAAGTCGCCGGCGCTTTTGCGCAGAGTGAACTTAATTAAGAATAAGCCGCTTTATATAAAAACCGGCGCGCCTTTTATGCGCGGCGTGTGCTTGAAGGTTTATACCACGACTCCCAAAAAGCCGAATTCGGCTTTAAGGAAAGTGGCAAAAATCAAACTTACCAACGGGATGGAAGTAATTGCTTATATTCCAGGAATCGGCCACAATTTGCAGGAACACAGCGTGGTTATGATCCGCGGTGGCAGGGTAAAAGATCTTCCCGGCGTGCGCTATCACATTGTCCGCGGGAAATTGGACACATTAGGCGTTGACGGTCGAAAACGCGGCAGAAGCAAGTACGGAGCAAAAGCAAAATAATTTTCAATTATTAATTCTCAATTTTCAATCAATTTTCAATGAAATAATTTCCAATTGTAAATTGAAAATTTAAATCAGATGCCTAGAAAAGCAAGAAGTTTTGAAAAAAGAACGCCGGAACCGGATCCAAGGTTTCAAAGCGTCAAGTATGCCAAGTTTATAAATTATTTGATGGAACGCGGCAAGAAGAACGTGGCGCGCAAAATTTTTTATGACGCCATAGATATTGTCAGCGAAAAGATCAAGGCGCAAAAATTGCAGGACGGGCCCAAAGACGGCCGGCAGATGTTTGATGTGGCTTTAAAAAATGTAAGCCCTTTGATGGAATTAAAAAGTCGCCGTATTGGCGGCGCCAACTATCAAGTGCCAATGGAAGTTATGGAACCCAGAAGGACTACGCTTGGAATGAAATGGATGATAGCCGCGGCACAGGCGAAAAAAGGTATGCCAATGGCGCAAAAGTTGGCTGCGGAAATTATGGACGCTTTTGCCAAGCAGGGTGCCGCGGTCAAGAAGAAAGAAGACACTCACAGGATGGCCGAAGCCAACAAGGCCTTTGCCCACTTTGCCAGGTTTGGTAAGAGAAAAACCAGGTAAATCAATTGACAGGATTGACCATGATTGATCAAGAATGACAAGAATTCTTAAATCATGTTCAATCATTTAAATCTTGGACAATTAAATTTATGCCTAGACAATACCCAATAGAAAACATAAGAAATATTGGAATTATCGCGCATATCGATGCCGGGAAAACCACGGTTACCGAAGGTATTTTGTATAATACCGGTTTAAAACATAAAATCGGCGCGGTACATGAAGGTGAAACTACTACTGACTGGATGGAGCAGGAAAGAGAGCGCGGTATTACCATTACTTCAGCCGCGGTTACCTGCTTTTGGACTCCGCAGTTCAACAAAGTCGCCGGCGACCATAAATATAAAATCAACATTATAGACACCCCGGGACACGTGGACTTTACCGCGGAAGTGGAAAGGTCTTTGCGCGTATTAGACGGCGTGGTAGTGGTGTTTGACGGCAAAATGGGTGTAGAGCCTCAAAGTGAAACTGTTTGGCGCCAGGCGGACAAATATAAAGTGCCGCGCATGTGCTTTATTAACAAGATTAACCAAACCGGCGGCGATTTTTATAAGAGTTTGGAATCCATCCACAAAAGGCTTTCTCCGTATGCTTACCCAATCCAAATTCCGATTGGTTTTGAAAAGGAAGTTTGCGGCTTTGTGGATTTAGTGCAAATGAAAGCCTATACCTATAAGGAATTTACCGATAAAGAGTTTACAATCGGCGAAATTCCGGCAGACTTAAAAGCCAAAGCCGAAGAGTACCGCCACAAACTTTTGGAAAAAGTTGTAGAAAGCGACGACGTTTTAATGGAGAAATATTTGGAAGGTAGAGAACTTACCAATGAGGAATTTTTGCTGGCGATAAGAAAAGCCACCAGAGGCGGGAAATTTTATCCGGTTTTGGGTGGCGACGGCAGAGGAATTATTGTTCAAAGCATACTTGATGCGGTAACCAACTTTTTACCAAGTCCAATAGATGTAGGCAGTGTAAAGGGCCATGACGTCAAAGACGAAACCAAGGAACTGGAAAGAAAGCCTTTTGACGATGAGCCTTTTACGGCCTTGGCGTTTAAAATCGCGACCGACCCTTTTGTAGGCAAACTTGCTTTCTTTAGGGTTTATAGCGGAAAACTGGAAGCGGGCAGTTATATTTTAAATACTCGAAGTGGCAATAAAGAGCGCGTCGGGCGTATTGTGCGCATGCACGCCAATGACCGTGAGGAACTAAAAGAAATTTACGCGGGTGATATTGCCGCGCTTGTCGGTCCTAAGGATACGACAACCGGCGATACTTTGTGCGACATAGACCACCCAATCCGTTTAGAATCCATAACTTTTGCTGAGCCGGTCATTCATATGGCCGTTGAGCCAAAAACCAAAGCTGATCAGGAAAAGATGGGGGTTGCTTTGTCCAAACTGGCCGAAGAAGACCCCACCTTCAAGGTGTCTACTAACGAAGAGACACAACAGACGATTATTGCGGGCATGGGTGAGCTACACTTGGAAATATTGGTAGATAGAATGAAGCGTGAGTTCAAAGTGGAAGCCAATGTGGGTAATCCGCAGGTAGCGTATAAAGAAACCATTAAGAAGATGGCAACGGCAGAAAGCAAGTACATTCGCCAGTCCGGCGGACGTGGGCAGTACGGGCACGTCTGGCTTAGGGTTGAGCCTTTGGCGCGCGGTGAAGGGTATAAGTTCATAGACGAAATTGTTGGTGGAATTATTCCCAGAGAATATATTAAACCCATAGACAAAGGCATTCAGGAGTCTGCGGCCAACGGCGTAATCGCTGGCTATCCTTTGGTGGACTTCAGCGCGGCGGCTTACGACGGCAGCTACCACGAGGTTGACTCTTCGGAAATGGCTTTTAAAATTGCGGCCTCAAAAGGACTTCAAGAAGCGGTGAAAAAAGCGAATCCGATTTTGCTTGAACCTATTATGAAAGTGGAGGTAATTACCCCGGAAGAATTTATGGGCGACGTGATTGGGGACCTTAACAGCAAGCGCGGGCAAATTGACGAAATGACGGATCGGCTCCACCTTAAAGTAATTGACGCGCAGGTGCCTTTGGCGGAAATGTTCGGCTACGCGACGAGTTTGCGCAGTATGACCCAAGGCCAAGCCAGCTATACTATGGAATTTCATCATTATGAAGAAGTGCCTAAGAACATCGCACAGACTATTATTGAAAGCAGGGTGGGAGTAAATGTGAGAAAGGGTATGTAGCGCTTTGACGCCAGTAGAAAATTTGTAAAGCTCTTAAAGTTATAAAGTAGTTACTTTGCGAACTTTCAATTTTATAAACTTGATGAACTGAAATCTATGGCAAACTTAAAAGATATTATTAATCTAGCAAAGGCGGACGGGGGGAAGTTTTTTGTGGTGGATGAAAACGGAGACGCTAAGTTGGTGATAATGAGCGTGGAAGAATACCAGAAAATGCTTTTGGGAAAACTTCGAAGGCAAATTATGGACGTGGAAAAGATTAACCGCGAAATTTTAAACGCACAGTTAAAGGAGGCCGATCTAACGTCCGAAGAGCCTGAAATTCCTCATGTTCCCAAGGCCCGACAAGGTATTCTCAAAGTTGATTTAAGGGAAGAGGTAATAGACCCTTCGTTTGATTTCGAAGGGCCTAAAATTGAGATAGACGATATTTAAAAGTAGATTTTGAGGGGAAGTCCTGTAGCGGTACGCGAAGCGGATCTGCTACCGGGAGTCCCAAAAATAGACTTTGATGATTTATAAAATCACAGATGCGGGAATATCACAGATTAAAGTTTTGGTTATTAGGTTTGACAGAAAAAGCGTTTTACATTAAAATTTAGTTTGCATTATTTGCAAAATAGATTAATTAAATAATTAAGTAACTAGCCCTGGATTCCTGGTGTTATGCCGGGGAAAAAAGAGATTTATATCTCGGGTTGTAAATCCGTCGTAGCTTTGCGCGAAGGCGGACAAAAAAGGATCATTTTACAATGGCAGAAAGAAAATTTGATCGCAGCAAACCTCATATCAATGTGGGTACCATTGGCCACGTAGACCATGGTAAAACCACACTGACTGCGGCGATTACGGCCATCCTTGCCAAACAAGGCAAGGCAAAAGCTCGTGCCTACGACAGTATTGATAATGCTCCGGAAGAGAAGGCCCGAGGCATTACTATTAACACTGCGCACGTTGAGTACGAAACCGACAAGCGCCACTATGCCCACGTAGACTGTCCGGGACACGCCGACTACATCAAAAATATGATTACCGGTGCTGCGCAGATGGACGGTGCGATTTTGGTGGTTTCGGCGGCTGACGGCCCGATGCCGCAAACCAGAGAGCATATTCTCTTGGCTCGCCAGGTAGGCGTACCTTACATTGTGGTTTACATGAACAAGGTAGACCAGGTGCAAGACAAAGAACTTTTGGATTTGGTGGAAGAGGAAATCAGGGACCTGCTTACTAAATACGAATTTCCGGGTAAAGATACTCCGATTATCCGAGGTAGCGCCCTTAAAGCCTTAGAAGGTGACACTTCTGAGATTGGCGAACCCTCTGTCACGAAATTGATGGAAACTTTGGATACTTACATTCCACAGCCGAAAAGAGCCATTGACCAGCCGTACTTAATGCCGATTGAAGACATTTTCACCATTGAAGGCCGCGGCACCGTGGTTACGGGCAGAATTGAAAGAGGCGAAGTCAAACTGAATGATGAAGTGGAAATCGTAGGGTTAAGGCCGACCACTAAAACGGTGGTTACCGGTATTGAAATGTTTAACAAACAGTTAGACAGCGGCCAGGCCGGAGACAACGCCGGCGTACTCTTGCGCGGAACCAAAAAAGACGAGGTAGAGCGCGGGCAGGTTTTAGCCAAGCCGGGTTCCATTACTCCGCATACCGAATTTGAAGCCCAGGTTTATGTTCTAACCAAAGAAGAAGGCGGACGCCACACCCCGTTCTTTAAAGGTTATAAACCGCAATTTTACATTAGAACTACGGATGTTACCGGCGATGTAACTTTGCCAGCAGGCCAGGAAATGGTTATGCCGGGCGATACCGTGACATTAGCAATCAAACTTATTACACCCGTAGCTTTGGAAGAAAAAGGCAAATTTGCTGTTAGAGAGGGCGGTCATACGGTTGGAGCTGGTTCAGTAACTAAGATTATCAAATAGAGTTCAGTACTAAAGTTCTTAAAAAAACTCCCTCCGATTTATCGGAGGGAGTTTTTGTGTATTAAAATCAGGCCGAATGTGAAAAATTAAGCTTTGTCTATATTTGACAAAATCAGGTTTGTGGTATAAAATGTGCCAAGTGGCTAAAGATATATAAATAAGCCAATTTTTTATCGCCACCTTTTATTTAAGCTAAATTTAGCAAGCAACTTAACAAATGCAAAAGGCAAAAGAAACAGCAGATAAGCCAAGAATCCGAATAAAGATTAAGGCGTATGATCATAAATTAATTGATCAAAGCGCCAGGCAAATTGTTGACACTGCCAAACGAACCGGCGCGCAAATTTGCGGCCCGGTGCCTTTGCCTACGGAAATTTCCAAATATACGGTGCTTAAGAGCACTTTTGTACATAAAGACAGCCGTGAACAGTTTGAAAGGCGAGTGCACAAAAGGCTGATAGACATTTTAGATTCAAGTCCAAAGACAATAGATTCCCTGACAAACTTAAACCTTCCGGCCGGGGTGGATGTGGAAATTAAAATGAGTTAGTCATCCACAAATCACAAATAGCACGAATAACATAAATATTAGAATAAGTGATTTAGTTCTAATCGGAATGAGCCTAACAGGCTAGACTGATTAGATAACGATTCACGCGGATAGCCAAAGATAGTTTATCTATCATTGTTTATGCGGGTGAATTGACGCCCGCGTTTTTATTTGGGAGTAATCGCGAATATTTTATGAATTTTTTTATTGCCAAAAAATTGAACATGAGTCAGTATTTTGCTGAGAGCGGCGAAGTCATTCCGGTGACTTGGCTTAAGGTTCTGCCTATGACAGTGACACAGGTAAAGGAAGAAGAAGGCACAGACAAATATTCCGCAGTGCAGGTTGGCGTGGGCAAAAAAAAGAAGCTGAATAAATCTGTGCAAGGACATTTGAAAGGCCTGGGAAATTTTTTTGATCTTTTCGAGTTTAGAGTTAAAAACTCCGCTGAGTACAAAAGAGGACAAAAATTGGATTTAAGTAAGCTACAGGTCGGAGAAGTCGTCAGCTGTATCGGTATCAGCAAAGGCAGGGGTTTTGCAGGCGCAATGAAACGGCATGGGTTCAAAGGTTTTCCGGCAAGCCACGGGCATGACAGGCCTAGAAGCGTAGGAAGTATCGGCCAGCGTTTTCCCCAGCACACCAGAAAAGGCATGAGGATGGCCGGCCACATGGGCAATCAACAGGTCACGGTTAAAAACCTTCAAGTTGTGGAGATCGACGCACAGAAAAATTTGGTGGGACTAAAAGGCGCGGTTCCGGGACACCCAAATACCACGTTAAAAGTAATCTCTACTGGAAAAGTTAAGCCGGTTGTGGTGCAAGAACAAGTAAAAGAGGAGAAGAAGAAAAAATAAATTCACAGATGCACAGATAGCACGGACAACACAGATGCCAGAATCCGTGAAATCAGTGGCATCAGTGAATCCGTGAATTTATATCATGAAAACCCCAGTTTACAACCAAAAAGCCGAAGTTATTGGAGAAGTTGAACTTAATCCAAAGATTTTTGAAGTTAAGTCGAATAGGAATTTGATTGCTGAGATTGTAAGGATCCTCCTGTCCAATGCCCGCCAGGGTACCAGCAGCACAAAGACCCGCAGCGAAGTAAGAGGTGGTGGCAAAAAGCCGTGGAAGCAAAAAGGCACCGGCAGAGCCCGTGTTGGTTCCATCAGAAGCCCGATTTGGCGTCATGGCGGCGTTACCTTTGGCCCTCGGGCAGACCGCAACTGGAAGTTGAAAGTGAACAAGAAAGCCAAACAGAAAGCCCTGTTAATGTCGCTTTCCGACAGGGCCGCCGGCAGCCAGTTAATAGTCATAAACAAAATAAATCTGGAAAAACCTAAGACTAAAGAATTTTCTTCGGTGCTTTCGGCTTTTAAAGGTTCAATTAAAGATTTGGGCAAAAAGCAGGTATTTTTGTTGGGCAAAAGGGATGAGAAGCTGATCAGGGCCAGCAGGAACCTGTCTTCCGTAAAGTCGGTTTTGGCAAAAGATTTAAATCTGTTAGATGTGCTTTCAGCCGACAGTATGTTAATTTTGCAGGAAGCTCTCCCGGTTTTAGAAAAGCAGTACCTGAAGAAATCCGAAACCTAAATTTTAAATCCTAAAAAATTCCAAATTCCAAATTACAAAATCCAAAAGCATAAGATTAGTTATTATTTAGAGTTCAGAAATTAGAATTTAAATTTTATATAGGTTATGGGATTATTCAGCAGAAAAATTAAAGACAAGAAGGAAGAAAGCGTACCGGCATCCTCCATTAAAGAAGTCGCCGGGACTTCGCAGGAAGCAAAGCCCGCCAAGGTAAACGCCTCGGCTCTGAAGTTTGTTTCCAGCGTTTTGGTTCAGCCCAGAGTTTCGGAGAAAGCGGGATCCCTGTCCAAGTTGAACAAGTATGTATTTTTGGTGGAAAGGTCAGCTAACAAAATCAGCGTAAAGAAAGCCGTGGAAAGGGTTTATAAAGTAAAAGTCATTCAGGTGAATATGGTAAATGTAAAAGGCAAGCGAAGGTATTTTGGGCGCATTTGGGGCAAGATGAGTGATTTTAGAAAAGCCATAGTCACCTTAAAGAAAGGCGACAGAATAGAAGGAGTGGTAGAAACCGTATAATCATCGATAAAATGATCATAATTGCCCAAAATTTTAAAATTATGTTCAATTCAACAATTTTATTTAATTAGTTTATGGCCGTAAAAGTTTACAAACCAACCAGTCCCGGAAGGCGCACTCAGAGTGTGACCGATTATTCGGTATTGCATAAAAAGATAAAGACTCCCAAGGCGTTGCTACTCTCCAAGAGTAAAAGCGCCGGGAGGAATAATTCAGGAAAGATTACGGTAAGGCATCATGGCGGCGGAAGCAGGAAGAAACTTCGGACAGTGGATTTTTCAAGGAACGACAAGAAAGGCATTCCAGCTAAGGTGCAGACAATAGAGTATGATCCGACACGTACCGCTTTTGTTTCTTTGGTCGCTTACAAAGACGGGAGTAAAAGGTATATTTTGACTCCCCAGGGTTTGAAAGTGG
The DNA here is from genome assembly GCA_964561655.1 of uncultured Candidatus Saccharibacteria bacterium. Lineage (GTDB taxonomy): Bacteria > Patescibacteriota > Doudnabacteria > UBA920 > UBA920 > CAZLQG01. Next base: position 11,784 of record CAZLQG010000021.1, read on the forward strand.
GCAGCCGTGTGATATACTCGGAAGATGCGGAAATTTTTCCGGGCAACCGATTGGCTTTAAAGAATATCCCGGTTGGGACCTTTGTTCATGACGTGGAACTGATTCCTACGCAGGGAGGCAGAATAGCAAGAAGCGCCGGAAGTTATTGCGTTTTACAGAACGTTGAAGGCGGTTTCGCCTTGCTTAAGATGCCCAGCAGCGAAATCAGAAAAGTCAAAGATGTCTGTTTGGCTTCCATAGGCCAGCTGGCGAACGCGGACTGGATGAACGTGCGGATCGGCAAAGCGGGACGAGCACGCCATATGGGCATAAGGCCTACGGTTCGCGGAAAGGTTATGAATCCGGTTGACCATCCGCACGGCGGAGGCGAAGGCGTCAACCCGATTGGTCTAAAATATCCAAAAACTCCCTGGGGCAAACACGCTTTGGGAGTTAAGACTAGAGACAAGAAGAAATACAGCAATAAGATGATTGTTAAGAGAAGGATAAAGAAAAGATAAATAAATTTACAGGTGCGGGGATAGTACGGATTACGCAGATATTAGAATCCGTGAATCCGCAAATATAATTTATGTCACGATCACTTAAAAAAGGACCATATATCGACAACAGGCTTTTAAAGAAAGTCTTGTCTGCTAAATCCAAAAAGGAACAGATTAAAACCTGGTCCAGGGCCTGCAGCATTTCTCCGGAAATGGTGGGCTTTACCTTTTTGGTGCATAACGGCAGGGTTCACGTACCGGTTTTTGTGACCGAAAATATGGTCGGGCATAAGCTTGGCGAATTCGCCTTAACCCGTAAATTCACGAGGCACGGAGGCAGAATGGCCAAGGAACAGGAAATGGCCGCTCAAGAGGCGGAAAAAGCCAAATTGCAGGCGGCAAAGGCGGAAGAGAAAAAGTAGTTTAATCAAGTTTGTAAAGTTATAAAGTTATATAAAGTAAATGGAAAAGACAGCAAATAAATCTAGCGATCAGAAATTAGTCAGGGCGCATGCCCGCTATCTTCGGGTTGCGCCGAGAAAAGTCAGGGTGCTGCTTGGAATGTTGAAAGGAATGAGCGCGGCTGATGCTCTGGTCCAGTTGGAGCACAATAGCAAAAAAAGCGCTCCTATGCTGGCTAGGCTGCTAAAGAGTGCTATAGCTAACGCTAAAAATAATTTTTCTTTGGATCCGGAAAAGCTGTACATCAAAGCTTTAACCTGCGACATGGGGCCGGTAATGAAGCGCTATACTCCAAGGGCCCGCGGAGCGGCGTTTGAAATCCGCAGAAAGACCAGCCATATAAACGTCATTTTGGAAGAAAGAGGCGGCGCGAAGGTTTCTAAAGCTTCGGCTTCCAGATTGTCTTTCTTAAAGAAGAAAGCTGAAAGCGTGGACAAAGAAGAAAGAGAAAATGTAATCAGGCAGCCGGCAAAGTCAGAAGTTAGGAAATCCCAGATTTTTAAGACAGAAGAACAGGTTAAAGCCAGTAAAGTTCAGCAGAAAAGACGGCTATTTAGCAGAAAGAGCGGGGAATAATTTTCATTGACAAATTGGTCATAATTGTTCAAAAATGACAAAACTGATTTTTTATAAATTTTATTTAATTCTGTTCAATTAAGTTATGGGACATAAAGTTAATCCATCTTCTATCAGAATAAAAATTACCGACACCTGGAGGTCGCGGTGGTTTTCCAAGTCGGGATATGCCAAGCAGCTTCAAGAAGACGTGAAGATCCGGGAGTATTTGGAGAAACATCTGAAAAAAGCCGGGCTTGTCAGAATTGACATTGAGCGTTTTAACGATGGGGTGATTATTGTGATCGTGAAAACCACCAAACCGGGGCTAATAATTGGCAAAGGCGGCGCGGGCATTGAGGAGCTTAAAAAGAAAGTTAAACAGACCTTAGGTATAAAACAAGAACTTAAGGTTAATATTGAAGAGGTCAGGGACATAAATTTGCAGGCCCAGGTGATTGCTAACAGCATTGCCGAACAGTTGGAAAGGCGCGTGGCTTTTAGAAGGCTTATGAAGCAGGCGCTGGAACAGATTATGAATGCGGGCGCGCAAGGCGCAAAAATTTCTGTCAACGGAAGGCTTAATGGCGCAGATATTGCCAGGACAGAGCAGCTGGCTTCTGGAAAAATTCCCCTGCATACTTTGCGTGCGGATATTGACTTTGCCAGAAGTACGGCTTTTACAACTTACGGCACCGTGGGTGTGAAAGTCTGGATTTATAAAGGAGACGTGTTTGAAAAGAAACAAGCGCAAGGTGAAACAGTTATAAAAAATAAGTTGCGAAGCGACACCTAAATTTTTAATTTTTAGTTTTACATTTTAAATTTTATTTTATGCTTATTCCTAAAAAATTAAAACACCGCAAACACCACAGAGGGCATACTTTTGGCAAAGCCAGCGCGGGCCAGCGGATTTCTTTCGGCAGTTTCGGGTTGAAGGTTTTAGAGAGCGGATGGGTGACGGCAAGGCAGATAGAGGCGGCCAGAAGGGCCATGACCCGTTCGGTTCAGCGCGGCGGCAAAATCTGGATACGTACTTTCGCCGACAAACCGGTCACCGTGCACGGCAACGAGTCTCCCATGGGCGGCGGCAAAGGCGCGGTTGACCATTTTGTTTCGGTGGTTAAAAAGGGCAAAATTTTATTTGAAATGGACGGAGTAAGCAGACAGCAGGCACAGGAAGCCATAAGGCTGGCGAGCCATAAGCTCCCATTAAAATCTAAATTTGTGGTTAAAGGAGAATAACAATTTTACGAAACACGAATTAGTACGAATATACTAATTCTTATAGATTCGTATATTAGTATCAATTAGTAATTAGTAAAGAGATGAAGTTTAAAGAATTACAAACTAAAAGCGAAGCCGAACTTAAAAAGCTGCTTTCCGATTTAAAAGACGAGGTACATGATTTGTCCGTTAAAAAAAAGCTTAATCAGTTGAAAAACACGCATAAGATTAATTTAGTTAAAAAAGACATTGCTCGGCTCTTGACCTATTTAAGCAATAAGAGTTAATTGCATCAAATTTTTATGGACACCCCAACTAAAGCTAAAAAACAAGTTTTCAAAGGATTAGTGGTTTCCGATAAAATGGATAAAACCGTTGTGGTTAGAATTGACGTAAAAAAACGCCATAAAAAGTACAAGAAAGCTTATACGGTTACTAAGAAATTTAAGGTGCATGATGAAGAAAACCAGTATAAGGTAGGCGACAAAGTTGTGATAGAGTCGACTAAACCCATTAGCAAAGAAAAGAAATTTAAAGTAGTAGGAAAAGTTTAATAGTTAAGAGTTAATAGTCATTAGAGAAGAACTAAGCAATTATTGATTAATGACTAGTCACTAAACAATGTTACAGCTAAGATCTTGGGTAAAAATTGCAGATAATACAGGCGCGAAAGCCGTTGCTTTGTTCAGCGTGGACGGCAAGAATCAAAGGCGTTTTGTAGGAATCGGCGACATAGCGGTGGGGAGCGTTAGAGAGGCGGCGCCGAATTCTTCGGTGAAAAAAGGCGAAAAGGTTTACCTGGTGATAGTACGGACAAAAAAAGAAATTCGCAGAAAAGACGGTTCTTATATCAGGTTTGATGAAAACGCCGGAGTTCTGGTTAATAAGGAAGACAAAGAGCCCAGGGGAACCCGTATTTTCGGGCCAATCCCCAGGGAGCTTCGGGACAAAGGTTTTACTAAAATAGTTTCGTTGGCCCCGGAAGTCATATAAGTTTATAAAGTATATGAAGCAGATAAAGTTAAAAATTAAAAAAGGCGATACGGTTAAGGTGCTTTCCGGCAGGGATAAAGGCAAGACCGGCAAAGTTTTGCAGGTTTTTCCAAAGCTGGGCAAAATGACAGTGGACAACGTGAATCTGCACACCCGTTTTCAAAAAAGCAAGAAGCGCGGCCAGCCCAGCCAAAAGGTTGTGTTGCCTTCGCCCGTCCCGGCGGGAAAACTGATGCTGATAGATTCCAATACCGGCAAGCCCACCAGGATAGGCTTTAAATTTTTAGAAAGCGGACAGAAGCAAAGAATAGCTAAAATCAGCGGAAAACCAGTATAAAATTAGCGAATAGTGAATAGTCAAGGGTCAATAGTAATTGATTACTAATGACTAGTGACTAATAACTAATGACTAACTATGCAAAGATTGCAGGAAAAATACATAAAGGAGATAACCCCGGCCTTAAAGAAGAAGTTTGGGTATAAAAACGTTATGCAGGTGCCCAAAATCGTTAAGGTTGTGGTTAATGCCGGTTTTGGCAAGGTCAAGGAAGACAAGAAAAAGATAGACGAGTGGGCCAATG
>CAZLQG010000021.1:16093-18372 GCA_964561655.1 uncultured Candidatus Saccharibacteria bacterium
TAGACGAAATTCTGTCCGATATGGCTAAAATCACCGGGCAGGCGGTGGTTAAAACCCGCGCCAAAAAGTCCATTTCCGGTTTTAAAGTCCGTGAAAAGCAGATTGTCGGGGCGGCTTGCACTTTGCGCGGGTTTAGGATGTATAGTTTTTTAGACAAATTAATCAATGTAGCTTTACCGCGCGTCAGAGACTTTCAGGGAATTTCCCCAAAGAATTTTGACGGCAAGGGCAACTTGCATATTGGCATTAAAGAACATTTGGTTTTTCCTGAAATCTCTCCCGATTCTTTGGATCATATCTTCGGCTTGGAAGTTTCTATTGTGACTGATTCCAAAAGCGATGAAGTTTCAAAAGAATTGCTGTCTTTAATGAATTTTCCATTTAGTAAGTAATTTGTAATTTTTATGGCAAAGAAATCGTTAATTGCAAAGGCGAATAGAAGCAGAATAAATCCTAAATATTCCACAAGAGTAATTAGGCGCTGTTGGCGTTGCGGCAGAAAAGCGGGATATATGAGGGATTTCGACTTATGCCGTATTTGTTTTAGAGAACTGGCCAGCAAAGGCGAACTTCCCGGAATTGTCAAATCTTCCTGGTAAAATCATTGACAAAATTTATTTCCTAGAATTATGTGCAATTATTTAAATTTTATTTAATTTTGATCAATTAAATTATGTATTCCGATCCAATTGCCGACATGTTAATAAGAATTAAGAATGCAAGTCTTGCCCGCAAAGGAGGGCTGGTTTTGCCGTATTCCAAATTTAAGGCGCATTTAGCGCAGCTACTTGCCAAGGAAGGTTTTATTAAAGCCATAGAAGAAGTGCCGGGTAAATTCAAGCAGCTGAACATTTTGCTTAAGTACGGACCTTCCGGAGAACCGGTAATTGCCGGAATCAAAAGAATCAGCCGTCCGGGACAAAGAATCTACCTTTCCGCCTCCAAACTGCCCAGGACCAACAGCGGGCTTGGGATTACGGTAGTTTCTACTTCCAAAGGGCTATTTACCGACGCGCAGGCCAGAAAGGCAAAAATCGGAGGAGAAGTAGTGTGCCAGATATGGTAAGAGAGAGTAGTGAAAGTTTTCAAGTTTATAAAGTTATAAAGTAAATTTTATGTCCAGAATAGGCAAAAAACCAGTAGTTATCCCAGAAGGCGTAAAAGCCGAACTTAAAGAGGGTGTTTTGAGCGTGACGGGCCCGAAAGGCGCTTTGACTTTGAATATCCACCCAAAAGTGCAGGTGAATATGGCAGAGAAGGAAATTACAGTGGACGTTGCCAAGAAAGAAGACAAAAGGCAAAGGGCGCTTTGGGGTTTGACCAGGTCGCTTATAAACAATTTAATGGAAGGCGTAACCAAGGGTTTTGAAAAAAAATTGGAAGTTAACGGCGTAGGTTTTAAGGTCGCCGTAAATGCCGGCAAGTTGGTTTTGCATCTTGGTTTTTCGCACCCTGTAGAAATTGAAGTCCCCAAAGGGTTGGAAGCTAAAGTGGAAAAAAATATTATCGCCATTTTCGGCATAGACAAACAGTTGGTAGGACAGTTCGCTTCCAATGTCAGGGATCTGAAAAAACCGGAGCCCTATAAAGGCAAGGGCATTAAATATATAGATGAAGTCGTCAGAAGGAAAGCCGGTAAGGTTGTTAAAGCGGTTGGAGGAGTCAAATAAAATCACAGATACGTAAGACCGACACAGATGGCACAGATTTATAAAATATCAAGTATTAAGAATTATGAAATCAGCAAGTAAGCAAAAGAGAATAAAAAGGCAGATTCGGCATAATCGCATAAGAGCGAGAATTTTTGGCACGGCAAAAAAGCCGAGACTGTCGGTGTTTAAGGCTAGCCGCCATATTTATGCGCAGTTAATAGACGATTCCTCAGGTAAAACTTTGGCTTCCGCTTCCAGTCTGGAGATTAAGTCCAAAAAGAAAAAGAGCGAAGTTGCGGCAGAAGTGGGCAGGCTGATAGCAGGGAAAGCTTTGGAAAAAAAGATTCAGCAGGTCGTTTTTGACCGCGGCGGGTTTGCCTTTCACGGCAGGGTGAAGGCTTTAGCCGAAGCCGCGAGGGAGACAGGACTACAATTTTAAGATTTATGCCCAGTAGAACTTCTTTGCATGCCTTTGGCTTACAGAATATTGCAGACAGAAGTCTATTGGGAATTATAAGGAATATTGATAATTAATTCATTTTTGCGATCCGCCTCAGGTGGAGAGCAAATGCAAAGAAAATCTACTGGGTATGGACAGAAGACCAAGAAAATCAAATAGGGGCCGCG
>CAZLQG010000022.1:0-16125 GCA_964561655.1 uncultured Candidatus Saccharibacteria bacterium
CGGCTATAAGGATTATCCGATTCTTGGTACTGGGCCGGAAAATTATAACGTTATAGGCAATAAATATTATAACCCGGAGGCCTACAAATATGACCGTAGTTGGTTTGACAAGCCCCACAATTATATTTTGGAAATCCTGCTTACCACCGGCGTTTTGGGACTGCTTGCTTATTTATTAATGTTGTTTTTTTCAGTCGGAGCGTTATGGCGGTCATGGAAGGCCGGCCTGACGAGTCTTGGGGAGTCAACATTTCTTTTTGCCGGATTGCTGGTTTATCAAGTCCAGAATTTGTTTGTGTTTGATACAATTCCGGCGAGCTTGATGTTTTTTTCATTTTTGGGCTTACTTGGATATTTGGATTTTGAAGCAAACAGTCCTGTAAGCAAGGGCAAGCAGAAAGCGGCGGAGGGTTTGCCCTCGGCGTATGTGAAAACAGTTTTTGCATTATCGGCTGTGTTTTGTGCGTATTTAATTTATGTGGCTAATATTATGCCTGCTCTGGCTGCGAAAAATGTTAATTACGGTTTTGCTTATGCCTCGGTGGATCCTAAAAAAGGAGGGGAGTTTTTCGACAAATTAGTCAATTCTCCGTTTAATTTTGACAAGACCGAGTCAGGCAGCAAGTATTCGGATTTTGCCACGGGCTTGATAAGAACGCAGCTTGTTCAGCAGGACCCTGAATTTGTGGAAAGGCATTTAAAGCAAGCGCTTGATTTCCAAAAGCAGGCAATAGCGCAAGGCGCAGGCAAAGACCCGGTAGCTTTGCAAAAGCTGGTGAATTTATATCTATATTTTGCGGTTTTCCACAAAGCCGCCATTGCACCGGAAGCTGTTGAAGCTATGGAGAAAGCCATTAGCCTTGCGCCTGGCAGGATAGAAGCCCGTTTGGGCTTGGCGCAGCTAAGGCTGTTTCAGGGTTTTTCCGAGGAAGCGGCTCAGATAACCGAAGAGGTAGTAAAGGTGGATCCTACCAACAAACTTACAAAGTGGCAGCTGGCTTTGGTCTATCATGATGCCGGCAGAATAGAAGACGCGGTAGCACAGGCGGAAAAAATGTTAAATGAGGGATATGAATTCCAGAATCCCGGCGAAGTTTCTTGGCTTATTGGTTATTACGGCCAAACCGGCCAGTTAGATAAAGCCATTAGCCTTGGGGAAAGGGCTTTGCAGTTTGAAAATCCAAGCGTGGACAGCGCAAAGAATTTATTAAGGGCTTATGCGGAAGCGGGTGAAAAAGAAAAAGCCCGCGAGCTCGCGGACAAACTGATTAAATTCAGCCCTGACCAAAAAGAGGAAATAGAAGCAATTTTAGGCCAGTAGTTTACTATAAATTTTTTTTGTTTCTTCCAGCATTTTTTCTTCGGTAAAAAGTTTTGCTCTTTCCAGAGCTTTTAGGGAAAGTTTTTTTGCCCTGTTCTCATCTCCAAAGACCGTTTCAATTGCTTCTCCAAGAGCTTTTGCATCATCCGGCGGAACCAGCTTTCCTGCATCTCCCAGGGCTTCAGGGATACCGCCGACGTTGGTGGCGATAATAGGTTGCCCCGCTTGCATGGCTTCTAGTGCTGCAAAGGGGAAACCTTCTTTTCTTGATGAAATCACAGTAGCATCGAATGCTTTAAGGTATTTGGATGCGTTTTGTATAAAACCTAAATATTTTATATTTTCGTTTGATTGTTTTTTATTAGAGACTTCACCCATGACCACAGTTAATGTACCTGATACAGGTTTAATAGCTAATGCTTTTTCAAGTATATCAAACCCTTTTGTTTTATAATCGTTTGCAATCGTAACTGTGATTTTTTTGTCTAGCGGTAATCCCAGGGCTTTTCTTGCTTCTTCGCGAGGCAGAAAATCAATCGGGGCAAGACCGTTGTGAATGGTTTGAATTTTATTTTCATCGATCAACTTATTTTTTAAAGCAGACTTCCTGTCGGCATCAGAAACCGTGATAATGAAATCACGGTAAGAGGAGGCAATTTTTTCCAAAGTTAAATAAAAGTTTTTTGCAGGAAGTGACAAGGGTTCGTTAAACCTAAACCCATGCGCGGTAAAAACAATCTTGGTTCTAAGGTCTATGCAAGCAAAACTGCCCAAGACCCCGGCTTTGGTGGAATTTAAATGTACAATATCAGGCTTTAAGTTTTTGACTAGCTCGCGGATTTCCCAAACCGCCCAAAAGTCGTGCCAAGGGTGGATGTTTCGTTTTAGATGTTTTAGGGTAAAAGTTTGTAACCGGGCTGCTTTTGCATCATCAAAAAGTTTGACTGCTTCATCGCTCCTCGAGTCTGAGCGACCTCGGAGTCGAAGACCCGCGGCAATCATGCCGTTGAAATGTTTTGCCAAAGCGAGTACGTATTTTTGCGCTCCACCTCCGTCTGCCTGCGTGATTATGTAGAGAATAGTCATTAAAAATTCTCAAGATGCCTTTACTTAAGGTTAATATTTATGGTATTTTATATTAGTATAAAGTATAAAGCATAAAGTTTAAAGAGTATGAAAAAAGCATTTATTACCGGAATTACGGGGCAGGACGGTTCGTACTTGGCCGAATTTTTACTTAAAAAAGGCTACGAGGTCCACGGGATTATCCGCCGCGCGAGCGTATTCAATACCGAAAGGATAGACCATATTTTTCAAGACCCGCACGAGAAAGACCGCAGGCTCTTTTTGTATTATGGCGATTTGTCCGACGCTTCTAACTTGAATCAGTTGCTAAAAAAAATTAATCCGGAAGAAATTTATAATTTAGGCGCGCAAAGTCACGTTAAAGTGAGTTTTGAGATTCCCGAATATACGGCCAATATTGACGCGCTTGGAACTTTGAGGCTTTTAGACGCGATACGGGAGAATAAGATTCGGACCAAATTTTATCAGGCCGGGTCTTCGGAAATGTTCGGCAATACCAAAGAGGTGCCGCAGAATGAAAATACGCCGTTTAACCCTGCTTCTCCTTATGGTGCTTCCAAAGTTTTTGCGCATCATTTATGCAAAAATTACCGCGCGGCTTATAATATGTTCATTTGTAACGGGATTTTATTTAATCACGAAAGCCCGCGCCGGGGTAAAACTTTCGTAACCAGAAAAATCACCACCGGAATTTCCAATATTCTTGCGGGCAAACAGGACCCGTCTCGCCGTGGCGGAGCCGTGGCGGACAAAATCTATTTGGGCAATTTGGAAGCCAAGCGCGACTGGGGCTTTGCGCCCGAATATGTGGAGGCCATGTGGCTGATGTTGCAGCAGGAAGAGCCTGGCGACTTTGTTATTGCCACTGGGGAAACCCATACGGTGGGGGAATTCGTAAAAGAGGCGTTTTCTTTAGTCGGTATTAAAGATTATGAAAAATATATTGGCATTGACCCGAAATATTACCGGCCGGAAGAAGTGAACATCTTAAAAGGCGATTATAAAAAAGCCAAGAAGGAGTTAGGCTGGGAGCCGAAAGTTAAGTTTAAGGAACTAGTAAAAATAATGTTGGAGGCAGACCTTAAAGAAGTAGGGCTGGATCCGTCAAAATATATTAAGTGATGAAGCTAGTGTGTCTAAACTTGTGGGGTGCCAGGCAGGGCAAACTGCTGTTTGATTATTTGAAAAAGCAGGCTGAAACCGCCGACATTTTCTGTTTCCAGGAGGTGTTCGATTCCACTTCGGACGTCAAGGTTTTTGATAGGGCGCATCCGCATTTGTTAAACAAACTTCAGGATTTATTGCCCGGCTTTAAGAGTTCTTTTCATCCCGCTTACCAGGGCTGGATAGATAGAAAGCGCGTGGATTTTCAAGTCACAGAAGGCCAGGCTATGTTCATTAGGCAGGGGATTCAGATTAAGAGAGTTGACGCAGTGTTCATTTACGGAGATGTAAATACCCAAATTAAGGAAGATTTTACCAACGAGCCGAAAAATTTACAGTTTGCGCAACTAAAGATTGGCAACAAGAATTTGTTGATTGCCAACGTTCATGGCAAATGGTATCCGGGTGATAAGCTTGACACTAGAGAAAGGCTTAAGCAGTCGCGAAGAATTTTGGAATTTTTAAAAATATACGGCTGTTCTAAAATCTTGTGCGGGGATTTTAATTTAATGCCGGAAACAGAGAGCTTAAAAATGCTGGAAGGGGATTTAAGGAATTTGATTAAGGATTACGAAATCAAAAGCACACGGAACCGGATTTCTTGGCAAATATACCATAATGTCCAATATTTTGCCGATTACGCTTTTGTGTCGCCTGACATGAAGGTGAATAATTTTGAGGCCCCATATAATGAAATTTCCGACCATCTTCCCTTAATATTAGATTTTAATCTTTAGCAACATGAAAGTTCTTTTTTGCGGTTTAAAATATGAGTACGGAAAACCCGAGGCTGGGCCGTCTTTTGAATACCAGAATTTTTATGAGGTACTGAGACGGATGGAAGGGGTGGAGTGCGATTTGTTTGCGATTGATGAGAAGACGTTGGAAGTCGGAAGGGATGTATTAAATGCTCAATTAATTTATGAGGTGGAAGAAAAGCGATATGATTTGCTTTTTTGTTTTTTGTTTACGGAAGAAATTAAAAAGTCTACCATTGAGTACATTACTAAAAAAACAAAAACAAAAACTTTCAATTGGTTTGCTGATGACCACTGGCGGTTTTTTGTCTACTCCCGCTATTGGGCGCCTCTGTTTACATTGGTGTCCACGACCGATTCCAAAGCTCCAGCACGCTATAAACGATATGGCATTAGCCATGTGTTAAAGACACAATGGGCAGCAAACCATTTTTTGTACAAACCAGTTCAGGCAGCAGGGAATTACGGACAGGAATACGATTATAATATAACCTTTGTTGGCAAGAACTACGGCAACCGCGGAAAATATATTCAAAATCTGAAGGATTATCAATTGTCTGCAGTAGGTTTTGGCAGCGGTTGGGAAGGGGGTAGGGTAAGTTTTGAAGAGATGTTGAATATTTTCAGTTTTTCAAAAATCAACCTGAATTTCACAAAAATGCCTTACGTTACCTTAAAGGAGCGCCTGAAGCTTTTGGCTAAGCTGGTTGTAAAGAAAGAATTTGGTAACTATAAATTAAATCTGCGGCATTTTTACAGCAATTTTTTATCGGCCATTAATAGCCAGCACAATATGATAAAAGGTCGTACTTTTGAAATTCCGGCTTGCGGCGGCTTTCAAATTACAGAGGATGCTGACAACTTAGTTGACTATTATAAGCCGGGTAAGGAAATAGTAATTTTTAGAAACGCAGACGACCTAGCGGAAAAGTGTCGGTATTATTTGGACAACGAGGATGAGCGTTGGAAGATCGCGAAGGCCGGCTTTGAAAGGACTTTAAGAGAACATACATACGAACACCGTTTCAGGGAAATTTTTAATGCTTTAGAACTATAAAACACCGGCAGTCCGCCGGTGTTTTAATTTTATTGTAAGTGTGATTTTGTGTCCGCAACGTTTTCTAAAAACCACTTGTATAAATCCTTAAGGCCTTCTTCCAGCTTAATTTTGGATTTCCAGCCCAGCTTATTTATTTTGGAGCTGTCCATCAATTTTTTAGGCATGCCGTCGGGTTTGGTTTTGTCAAAGGCCAGTTTTCCCTTAAACTCTACGATTCGGACAAGCATTTCGGCCAGTTCTTTTATAGAAACATCGTTGCCGGTTCCAACGTTCAAAAATTTTTTGTTTTCATAATTTTGCAGCAAAAATAGTACGGCTTCCGCCAGGTCGTCCACATGCAGAAATTCTCTTCGTGACACGCCGCTTCCCCAGACTACAACTTCAACAGCCCCGGCCACTTTTGCTTCGTGGATTCTACGCATTAGCCCCGCGTGAACGTGGGAATACTCCGGGTCAAAATGGTCATTCGGGCCATAGACGTTGCTGGGCATGCAGGAGATGAACTTTTGTCCGTATTGGTTGTAAATGTATTCGCAAAGTTTTATACCCGCGGTCTTGGCAACCGCGTAGCCTTCATTAGTGGGTTCAAATTTGCCGGTCATAAAATATTCTTCTTTCATAGGCTGAGGGCAGTCTCGGGGATAAATGCAGCTGCTTCCTAAAAAAAGAAATTTTTTTACCCCGGCTTTGTGGGCGCCCCAGATTAGATTGTTCTGGATTTGCAGGTTTTCAAATAAGAAATCCGCCTGATTTTCAATATTGGCTTTGATGCCACCCACGCGCGCTGCGCTATCAACGACAAATTCAGGTTTTTCTTTGGCAAAAAAGTCACTCACGGCATTTGCGTCCAGTAAGTTAAGCTCTTTTCGGGTTTTTAATACTAAATTCGTAAAGCCTTCTTTTTCCAGTTTGCGCATTATGGCAGAACCTACTAAACCCGTATGACCCGCAACGTAAATTTTAGAATTTTTGTTCATCGTTGAGTTTTTATTTGGTTAGTAGTCTTTTCAAAAAAGCGATTTCCTGGGTAGTGAGTTCTGCGTTGTTTGGAAAATAGAAGCCATTGGCGTGGATATGCTCGGCGTTGGGGCAGCTGGCAATTTTTTTTACGTACTTGCGATAGAAGGGCTGTCTGGTGAGGCTGCCTGCTATGATGGGTCTGATTTCTATTCCTGCCTTTTCAAATTTGGCTTTGTATTTTCTAAAAAATATTTTGTTTCTTGCCACCACCGGCATATTAAAATTGGAAATCTTGCTCATGTGGTTTAGCTCAAGTTTAATTAAGTCTTTGTTGTCGGCCGCAGCTTTTTGAAATTGCCGGAAATTTTGTTCCCGTTTTTGGACCAGCTTGTTCCAAAAGTGAATTTGCAGATTACCCAACAGTCCTGCAATTTCGGTTGGACGGACGTTAAAGGCCAAATCATAAAAAGCGTATTTTGCGTAAAACTTGTTGACTTTAAACTTATTTTGGAGGCGTCTTTGTTTGGTTGCAGATAAGTTTCTGTCCCAGCCGTGCGCGCGGACCATAAGAAGCATTTCGTAAAGTTCTTTATTGTCCGTGCAGACCATGCCGCCTTCTATAGTGGAAATGTGGTGGCCCACGAAAAAAGAAAAGGTCGAAGCCAGACCGAAATTACCTAATAAGCGGTCGTTTGCGGCCTTAGAGCCGAGCGCTTCACAGTTGTCTTCCAAAAATAGAATACCATGTTTTTTGCATAAAGATTTTATGGTACCGATATCGTCGCAAAAACCGAGTGCATTGGTAAGAAACAATGCTTTGATAGAATTGACAGTTTTTGCCAATGTAGAGGGGGAAACGTTAAGCGTGTTCTTTTCGCAGTCAACAAGTATCGGTCTAAGTCCGAGTTGGATTAGCGGCATAACGTTGGTTGACCAGGTGAGGGCGGATACTCCGACAGGGTCGCCTTTTTTGAGCAAGTTTAGATTTAAAAGGGCTTGAATTAAGATAAGGTTGGCGCTGCTGCCGCTGTTTATCATAACCGCATATTTGCGCTTTTGCTTTTTGGCAAATAATCTTTCGAATTTTTGGCATTCCCTGCCCATGCTGAAACGCTCCGAATTTAGCAAAAATTTTGCCAGTTTGCGCTTTATGACATTTTCATTATAAAAACTTGATTTGGTGAGGCTAATTTTCATCATTCTTTAATTAAGATACAATAATTATAGCATAATAATACTGGCCTAAGGTTTGTTTGGCAGGGCTTGGTTTTGACACTTTTAAGACCTTAATGATACCTATTGACACCCAAATAACCTTTTGTTATTTTGAAATAAAGGTTTTTTATGCCAGAGATTAAACCAAATGAAGTTTATACCACGCAGGAAACGCAGGAGCTATTAAAGGTAAGTAATAGTACTATTAAGCGTATGTTAAAAAGGGGCCTTTTGAGGGCTAATAAAATTGGCAAGCAGTACCGCATTTTGGGCCATGAGATATTAAGACTGGTGTCACCGAGAGTAGAAAATAAAGCCGTTGGCGTTTATCAGAAATTCAAGAGCAGGACACGGGAGAAGGTTAAAAATTGATAATATTAGGAATATTATGAAAGACTTCCGGTTTAATTACATTATTACAATTCACAATAAACAGGATTTAATTGCCCAGGTTATGGGAGGGCTTTTGGCCTGCGCGAAGGAGAATAGTTTTATTTATCCAGTTTTAGACGGTTGCACGGACAACACGGAAAACATTATTGACGAAATAATAAAAAAAAATCCTAAGGCCAATATAAATAAGCTTTATGCGCCTGATGTCTATGAGCTTAAAACTATAAATACCGGGCTTCGAGCGGCTGACCAAAGCCAAAAGGGCTGCAACATTATTTTACAGGATGATGTAATAATCCAGGAGCCGAATTTGGAAAATTTGGTTTATACGATTTATGAGCATTTCGGTTATGAAAATGTCGGTTATTTGGCTTTCCGTCACGGGGTTAATGTTTATTTGAAAGATAGGCCTGAAATTTGCGAATTTTTTAGAAAAAAGGAAAAGATTATAGAAGAGAGAGATTTAATTGAAAGCGCTTATGGTATGGGAATGTCGCCGGTTCCTTTATTGCCGCATATGCTTATTGAAAAAATGGTGACCGTAGGCAGTCCGCAGTGTATTTCGTGCGATATAGTCAATAAGCTTGGCATTATGGATGAAAATCTTGCCCCGGACAGTTATTCCTGCCACGATTTATCCTTGCGTTGTTTGGAGGCGGGGAGGCATAACTATGTGTTTGGGTTAAAATTTACATCCGAAGTCAATTGGGGAGGGACGAGGAATAACCCGGATCCGGGAAGGATACAATTTATGCGCCGCAACCAGGGGTATCTTTATCAAAAGTATAAGGTATTTTTGGAAAAATTTAGGGAAACCCCGGAATATTTTAGGTTTAAAAAGGTTAGACCCTTCAGCATTCCCGGAATTACAGCGGACAAAAAAGAAATTCGCGAAGCGGTCGCGAATTTCTATCGTATCCGTAAGCGCATGGTCGGCATGAGGATACATTTTATTTCCAAATTTTTGAAGCTACCGCTAAAGTGGCTGCTTATACGGCTAAGGCTGTATTAGCCCAAAATTGTTTTATAGTAGGTAATCGCGCGTTTTACCCCAAGAGTAAAGTTGGTAAAGTGGTACCCAGGAAAATTTTTTTTAAAACGTGTACTGGATAAAACTTTTTTTGGCGCCCCGTCCTGGTAGCGGGTATTGAATACCAGCTTTCCTTTGTAGTTTAGTAGCTTGGAAATAATAAGCGCCGTTTCCTTAATAGAGTATCCCTTCCCTTGTCCCAGGTTGACCGGATAGAGTAAATCGTTTTTCAGCGTTAACCCTTTGGTGAAGAGTTTTACGACATCATCGACGTATATCCATTCGCGAATCGGTTTGCCGGTGCCCCATATTTCAAATTTTTTGTCTCCTTTTTTTTGCGCCTTGGTCATCCTGATGATCATGCCGTTAAGCGCGTGGGTTCGGTTGGGGTCAGTATGGTCATATGGCCCATAAATTCCGGGTATTAAAAGATTGACACTTCTGATGCCATACTGCTTGGCGTAGGAATATGCAATATAATATAGAGTGCGTTTGTAGTTCCCATACGCAAATACAGATTCATGTACAGGACCGTTCAGCCAATCTTCTTCCCGCTGGAAACCTATATCACCAGGATAAGCGCAATTGGATATAGGATTAATAATGCGAGCCTTGGGACATATTTCTGTTGCGGCTCGGTAAATGTTCAAGGATATTTGAACGTTGTCATAAATAATGTCGGCGGCATATTTTGTTACGTAGTGAACGCTTCCTACATGAGCAGCACAATTAATAATTGCGTCCGGTTTAATTTTTTTAAAATAAGCTTTTACTCTGGAGTAATTTCTCAAATCTAATTTGCCCTTGCCGCTGGCAAAAATTTTATGTTTGGTTTGATTTAAAGACTTTATTAAATTTTGCCCAATGAATCCTTGGCTTCCCAGAACGATTATTTTCATGTTACTTTTTATTGTTAGAATTTTTTATGCTTCCCCACAGGCTGATATCTAAGTCTTTTCTTTTTAGGATTTCTTTTGGGGCATGTTCCGGTTTAATTTCTGGATTGCGCTGTTTAGCCAGTTCAAACAGGGTTTTTTTGGAAGTTCCAATGTGTATAATTCCGCTGATGTCCAGCTTGAGCGCAGTTAAAATTTCATCAGCAATCACGTCTACATAGTCGCCGCTGGTAAAGACGTCATCATATGCGGTAGGGAAGGGCCAAACGTTTGGTCGGAAACTCGTGCGTATAATTAAATAATTTTGGGTTTGCTGTTGTATTTCCAGTTCGCCTGCATATTTGGTAAAGCCGTACCAGTTTGTCGGGCTGGGTTCATCTTTTTCCGAATAATTACCGGTATCGCCGGGAAAAATATAATCGGTAGAAATATAAATAAGTTTTTTACCGAATTTTTTTGCGGCTTCCGCTAAGTTAGCCGTTCCGTGGACGTTTACGTTATAAGTCTGGAGTTTTTCTTTTTCAGCCTGCCTTACGTCGCAAATAGCCGCCAGATGCAAGATTGTGTCAACTTCATTGTTGGTCAGCTGTATTGTAATCGCTTTGGGATTAAGAATATCCATCTCCGTTTTTGTAGGCGCTACAGCGTCTATTTTGTCTTTGAGTTCGCTTCCGAGCCTACCCCAGCCGCCCGTAATTAGATATTTTAAATTTTTCATGCCTTTTACCGTTCTTTAAGTATATATTCTATTACTGCTTGGTACAAATTGTCAGCCATATAGTCAAATTGTCTGCCCGAAGGGCTCGGCTTTTTTGCCTCTTTCTGCCCGTGGCCGGTTTTCAGCATTATCGTTTTGCAGCCGAGAGTTTGCCCGGGAATAACATCGCTCCATTTGTCGCCGATTACAAAAGAGCGCTTTAAGGCGATGTTTAAATTTTTGGCTGCCTGTTCAAACATTCCGGTCTTTGGTTTTCTGCAAGCGCAGTTAATTTGATATTTTCCCTTGCCTTTTTCGGCGTGATGAGGGCAATAATAAAAGGCATTAATTTTTGCGCCAAATTTTTCCAATTTTTCGTTTAAAACTTTTTGGAATTTATGTAAATCGTCTTCCGTGTACATACCGTAAGCTATACCCGCTTGGTTAGTGACCACAATTACCGGTAGCCCTTTTTGGTTTAGAAGGCTAATTGCCTTGGCGGAATCTGGTAAAAGCTTTAAATCTTTTTCAAGGTGCACGTATCCGGGGTCTTCATTTATGACCCCGTCGCGGTCCAAAAATACGGCTGCTTTTAGGGCTTTCATGAAAACAATTCTTCCTCCACCAGTTCACAGAGTACGTGGCCAATGATAATGTGGGATTCTTGTATTCTTTGTGTATCTTCGGATGGAACGGGGATGGCCAAATCTACCAGGTCTTTAAGTTTTCCGTTTTGCCCGCTAAGCCCAATAGTTTTTATTTTTTTACCTTTGGCAAATTCAACGGCCTCTATAATATTTTTTGAATTTCCGCTGGTGGAAATGGCTAAGAAAACATCGGAGGGGTGGTTAGCAAAAGCTTCGAGTTGTCTTGTGAATACCTGTTCAAAGCCGCTATCGTTGCCTATGGCAGTTATAATTGAAGTGTTGGTGGTTAAAGCCATTGCGGGAAGAGCTTTTCTTTTCAGCTTGAATCCCGCTACTAGTTCGCCGGCGATATGCTGGGCATCTGCCGCGCTACCGCCATTGCCGGCGATTAAAAGTTTGCCGCCTTCGCGGAAAGTTTTGGCAATAATTTTTGCGGCATCCGAAATTTTTCCTGCCAGAGTTTCTGCAATAGCGTTTTTTACGTACGCACTGTCTTTTAGTTGGGCAATTATTTTTTCTTCCATATGGGCTTATTTATATCTTAAATATTTTTGCGCTTTTTTATAGCGTGCGGGGGTGCCTATATCTATAACTCTGTTTTTAGCCACATAACCGTAACATTTAGTATTTTTTATCAATTTAGGGAAAAAGTCTTTTTCCAAAGAAAAAATTTTGTCTCTGGGCATAAGACTTGCTATTTTTTTGTTGAAAACGTAAATGCCGGCGTTCATCAAAGATTTTTTTGTAGTCCTTGTTTTTTCTAAAAAGCCTGTAATTTGGGCCTTGCTGTTTATTGCGACCTTGCCGCTGTCTGGTCTTGGTTTGCTGCTTAGAACCATTGTCATTATGGCCTGTTTGTTCCTATGGAATTTTAATAATGAATTAAGATTAACAGGGCAAAAACTGTCTCCGTTCATAATAATAGTTTCCGAACTGGTGGTCAGGTTTAAATTTTTTTTTACCGCTCCGCCTGTTCCTAAAGGGGATTTCTCGTAAGAAAAAAGCGGGGGATCGGGGTTGTTTTTAAAGTGAGTTTTAACAATTTTTCCCAAATACCCGGTGCTCAAAATTATTTTTTTGAAACCTTGTTTTTTTATATAGTTCAACAAAATATCAAGAAAACTCCGTCCTTTTATTGGGGCTAAAACTTTAGGAACTTCCGGAACCGCATCACGCAGGCGACTGCCTAAGCCGCCGCAAAGAATTATTATATCGGCCTTATTTTTTTGGGATATGTTAGAAGTTTGAAGTCGGCCCATAATAGATTATTTGAGTCCCCAAGGTTTCAAAACCAAAAGGTACATGAACCAGATTTTTAAGTTTTGTTTTTATTTTTTCTTGGTATTTGGGGTTTGCGAAGAGGAGCATAAATCCCCCCCCTCCAGCGCCTAACAGTTTGCCCCCTAGGGCTCCCGCATCAAGAGCGGCTTGGTAGATAGCATCGATTTGCGGAGAGCTAATTTTGTTTGTGAGGCTACGTTTAATTTCCCAGCTTTCCCTTAAAAGTTTTCCAAATTCTTCAATTTTTGAAGATTTGCTCATAAGAATTTTTTCCGTCTCGGGAACAAAATCGGCAAGAGTTTTAAGCTCGGACTTTTTTTTATTTGTTTGTTTAATTTGTTCTTTGGCAACCTCAGAAGAACGCCTGGAGAGGCCCGTAAAGAACAGCATTAAATGATTTTGCAAATCGTTTAGTTTTGTTAGGGGTAAGGTGAGAGGAGTGGCCAAAAAGGTGCTTGCGCCGCCAAAGGTAATTTTATTAAAGCCGCCGAAAGCCGCAGCTACTTGGTCCTGTGAGCCCACATTTTCCTTAATTTTTTTTTGCTCGACAGCAATGGCATCTAGAGCAAGTTGCCTCTTGGTCACTAATTTTCCTTCTAAAGCGTAAAGAGCTTGAAGTAGACCTACAGTAAAAGCGGAGCTGGAACCAAGGCCGGATAAAGCGGGAACATCGCTGGTGTATGCAATTTCAACTCCGCGCTTTATTTTTAAAAATTTTATAGATTCCCGGACAGAAGGATGCTGGATTTCCGACAGGTTTTTGCTTTTTTCTATTTTTGAGTATTTAATTAAATATTTATAATCAAAAAAATGAGGGAAATACCTGCAGGTTATGTAGGAATACTTATCTATAGAGGTGCTTATTACTGCTCCGCCGTTTTTTTTATACCAGACCGGGTAGTCCGTACCTCCTCCAAAAAACGAAACGCGCAGGGGAGTCCTGGTGATAATCATAGTTTATACGTTTGAGAATTGGTTTTTTTGGACGATTTTGTAACCTTTAATAAGCCCAGCGATTCCTTGATCGAGAGTAATTTGGGTTTTAAAACCGGTCCTTTCTATTTTTTCGTTGCTGACAATATAGTTTCTTTTGTCCGGGTCTTCCCCAACCTTTGCTTCGGTGAAATAGAAGTCGGGAACTTGGGTCTTAATTATTTCGCAGAGTTCTTTCTTACTGAGGTTAGCATCACTGAGTCCCAGATTATAAGCTTGGTTTTTCATTTGGTCGAAGTTTTTCATGCAGTGCATAAAGGCGGAAGCCACGTCGCGTACATGGATAAAGTTCCTTTTAAAATGCGATTCAAACAAAATAATAAAGCGGTCGGTAACCGCGCGAAACACAAAATCGTTAACCAGAAGGTCCAAGCGCATCCTTGGACTGACACCAAAAGCGGTCGCCAGCCGCAAAGTAATGGAATTGCCGCTTTCCAAAATAAGCTTTTCCGCTTCGACTTTTGTCCTTCCGTACAGGGAGATGGGTTTTAGGGGAGTTTCTTCGGTGCAATAAACGTCCTGTTGGCCCATTCCGTAACCGCTGTTTGTGGTAGGAAAAATTATTTTTTGGTTTTTTTTGCGGAGTTTTAAAATTGTTCGAATTGCTCCCAGGTTTATGGCTTCAGCTTCGCTGGGGAATTTTTCACAAATAGGAAACCCGGTGAGACAGGCGAGAGGGATTATTAATTCGGTTTCCGGTAGCTGTTTTGCCATCAATTTTTCGTCCCGGACATCTCCTCTAATAATTTTAAAATTTTTGTCATGGCAAACGTCCAGTAGAGACGTTTGGCCATACCTAAAATTATCAATTACGGTAACTTGGTGTTCCTGTTGGAGGAGAGTTGGAACAAGAACGGAACCGATATAGCCGGCCCCGCCCGTTACAAGAATTTTCATGGCTAGGATTTTTTAGAATAAGTAGTATTTACTATTACTAATATACACTTGAAGATAGTTTAGTGTCAAGATTTTGGCTAATAAAATAAGGCATTTTTTGAAACGAGGCCATAGAGTTTTTGCTTTATGTAAAACCCGAAAAATGTTAGAATAAAGCGACCTGGTAATTTGTAATATTTTTAGCTATATGGATTTTTTTTCCAAGACAAGTTATAAATTAAAATTACTGTTTACGGACCCAAAAAAGTTTTTTTTAATTTTGAGGAACATTATTAGAGTTCGTCTGTTTCCGCAACCATTGCCGGAAAGTGGTCAAAGGTTTAGCACGGATTTGGAAGTAATGACATTGCAAAAGTATGCCTCCTTGGCAAAATTAGGCGTCGTAGAAATAGGAATTTTAGACGGCGGTACTACCAAAGAGATGGCAGAAAAATGCAACGTGCCTATTTACGGCATTGATCCGCTGATTCCTGACAGTATGAATAAGCGGCTTATAGGGCATGAAGAGAAAATCAAAAAGAATCTTGCGTTCCACAAAGATTTTATTTTTATAAAAGATTTCAGCTATAACGCCGTCAAAGGTTGGAACAAGAAATTTGATTTTATTTTTATAGACGGCGATCATAATTACGAAGCAGTAAAGCAGGATTTTACAGAGTGGTTCCCTTTGCTGGAGAAAGGCGGTTTTATTGCTTTTCACGATTCCGCTAAAGTTACTTCTATACCTACTGATTTTGAAGGCTGGCCGGGGCCGGTTAAGCTGGTATTGGAGTTAAAATCTAATCCTGCTTTGGGATTTATAGAGTCTCAAGATTCCCTGTCTGTTTTTAGAAAAGTTTGAGGATAAAACTATGGATGAAAATTCTCTGTCTTACAAAACTTTAAGGAACGCCAGCTATAACTTTACGGGTTTTGTGCTTCCTATACTTTTTTCCGTCTTTATTACGCCTGTAGTGGTGCATAAGCTTGGGGTGGTGGATTTTGGTATTTATGTGCTTGTGAATACAATTAGCGCTTTTTTAACGCTTGTAGATTTAGGCTTGTCTACCGCTATGGTCAAGTTTATTTCCGAATACCATGCCAAAGGCGAATGGGGGAATTTAAGAAGTTTAATGAACTCCGCCAACTCTTTATATTTAATAATTGGTTTTTTAGGACTGGCAGTTTTTTTAATTTTGGGTAAATGGTTTTTACCTTGGTTTAATATAAGCGGTTTCAGTGTGGAGCATATTTTTGTGGTTTTTTTACTTGCAGGGATGATTTTTTTTCTAAACGCCGTGAATTCGGTTTATACCATTACTCCCCAGGCCCTGCAGCGCTACGATATTTTAAACAAGATAAATCTTACCCAGTCGCTGTTTTTAAATTTAAGCTTGCTGGCTTTGGTGCTTTTGGGCTATAAGCTAAAAGCGATTATGCTGGCCAATTTGGTCTTTGTTTTGTTTTTAACTTTGGCCTATCGGTGGTATTTTTATAAACTGCTCCCCAAATTAGAGCTAGGATTCAGCTGGGTAGCGGGAGAAATTAAAAAAGCTTATAAATTCGGCATTTTAGCCGCAATTTCGAGCCTCTCCGGGAATGCGTTAGCATACATCGACCGTTTAATAATTCCGATTTTTACCGGACCGGCGCAGCTTACGTACTATACCTTGCCCGGAAACGTAGCTTTAAAGACCGCCGGGGTTACGAACAGTCTAGCAAGTTTGCTTTTTCCAATGGCCAGCGCT
>CAZLQG010000023.1:0-6095 GCA_964561655.1 uncultured Candidatus Saccharibacteria bacterium
ACTGAATCAAACGGGACTGGGTGTTGGTATCCTTTAAATTGAATACCCGGCGCAGGGTCGTACCTTCCGGAAGATGTTTGTTAATAGCAAACAAGCCCGCCACCAGAAGCACGGCCACTACAAGCAGGATGCTTCCGTAATTCTTTACTCTGTTATTGCCCGTCAAGATTACAAACAATACTGCGGCAATAAAACCGCCGATGACCAAGCCTACCACGGCCCCACGCGTGCCACTCTGAACAATGCCGACCAGCTGCAACAGAGCCAAAATCCAATAAACAACTTTGGCTTTTTTATTTTCTGCCTGCAAAGCAAAAAAGATGCTCAGGAACATCGGCAAAATTAGGAAGCTGGCAAAAAAGATTGGGTTTCCTAAAGTAGAAGAGGCCCTATCCGGCAAAGAAGGGTCAGGCGTCAAAGTCGGTCCGCCCAACACGCCCGAAATGCCGTTTAAAGTAACCACTGCGGCCACTGCCAAAAGCGCCTGCAAAAACCTTTTAAGCCAATTCCCCCCGATCTGTCCCAAAAGCAAAACGTAAAAGTACAGCAAAACCAAATGGGTCAAATAAAAACTGCCCCCCATTCTTTCAAAGTTGCCCCAAATGCTCTTGTTTACATTGACCCCAAAGACAGCCGAAACCCAAGCTAGAGCCAAAAATATTAGCACGCTCACAGTCAACGGACTTTTGAAATTCGGACGGTAATCCTTGTTGGAAAGAATTAAATATAAATAAAAAGGCAAGGCCAGTTCTACCAGAATTCTAAAATAAAAAGCTTTGCTGGTAATGAAAGGAAACAAAAATTCCTTACTCACCCAAAAAGTGGCCAGCAAAGACATAATAGTCAAAAAAGAAAAAATCGCGATAATGTATTTTTGCTTCATAATAGAATTGACAAAATTTAAAAAATTGACAAAACTGACAAAATTATTCTTTTTGGTTATTAACTACGGAGTTCTTAGATGCAGTCATAATGGCTGTAAGTTCGCTGGATTCTTGAAGTAAATCGTTTACTAGCTGGCTTTTAACTAATCCCGATTCTATAAGCAATTCCAGCCATAATTGAGTCTCATCACATTCCTCGATTTCTGTGCTCATTTTGGAAATAAAGTCTTTCCTAGATTTGCATCTGCAGGCTGCCCGGTAGCCGGAAGCCACGGCCGTACCGCTTCCCAGAAGCTGGCGGTTAGCGATAATTTTTGCGGCGACAGAAACGTTCTCATTTAAGTATTTAACAAATTTTATTATTCTTATGGCAAATTTTTTGGTCCTTAATTTCAGCTCCTCCTCATTCATAAATTTTGTCAATTTTATTTAATTTTGTTCAATTTTGTCAATTTCCAAGGCTTTGTAAAAATGCTTCCACGTCCGTTTTTGACGCAGGATCCAATTCCAGAACTTTTAAGGCCGCACCGCGCGCTTCCACAAAACGGCCGGATTTGTTGTAAGCGTCCGCAAGGCGCGCAAAATAGTCGGCATTGTTTTCATTGCCCCGGCTTTGCGTGAACAAAAACTCAAGCGCTTTTTCGGGCTGGCCGCTTTCATAATAATAAGTCAGCAGCCAGTCCCCTTTTTTTATCTGATCAACACGATAGCCGTTTGACAAAGACTCAAGCGCCAACTCTTCCGCCTCGGTTTTCCGGTCAAAAAAGAAATAAATGCTGCCCAACTGCCAGCGAGCATCATCAAGATTAGGATAATCCTTGAGAATTTCCTCAAGCCAGCCCTGCGCCAATTCCGGCTTCCTGCCCTCCACGGCTACCTGGGCCAAAAAGAGTTTGGCATCATGTTTTTTCGGCGCAAGCTCCAGAGCTTTAAGGCCAAAATCATACGCTTCCTGGCTAAAGCCCAAACCTTGTATATGGGATTTGGCAAAATACACGTTGGCCAATTTCAGCCATATGGTCGGGTCCAGAGGATGCGTCTCTGTCGCCTTTTGGGAGACAGCCAAAGCTTCATCTATCGTGGCTTTAGATTTTTCTAATTGTTCGGGTGATTGGTTTTTATTGGACCATTCGGCCGCAAAATTAGAATATTCATAGGCAAAATCTTTCCAGTAAACGTTAAACGGCAAGGCGTTGACTTTATCATACATGGATTTAGCCACGTCAAAATCCTGGGTTTGAAAAACTTTGGCAATGTTCAAGGCTTTAGCTACTTTGTAGCCAATCATATTAGTAGCGTAAAAGACATAAAGCATTATTGGCAAGCCTGCCCATAAAACCGCGGCGGCAAACCTTCCGCTTTTGCGTGAAGGCAGGTTTTTTTTATCCTTTTCCCCTGTTTTGGCTTCAGTCCATAAATATCCAACGAAACCCAAAAACAAATAAAATGCCAAGCTAGCCGCTACCGTATCAAACACAAACAAATTTTGGAACTGGTATGCAATAAATCCCGCGGCCAAAAGGCAAGCTTCAAAAAGGCTTAATAAATCATTGCGAAAGGCCTTATACAGCAGCCGAAAAGCCGCAAGCACCAAGACAAGATAAACCGCAAGTCCGGCAAAGCCCGTTGTCAGTAAAATTTCCAACTGATAATTGTGAGGCTTATCAAACCAACCGCGGTCATACTGCCAAATTTCAGGATCATAGTGTTCGTTGGAAACTACAAAATAATTGTTCGGGCCCGTGCCTAAAAACGCATGTTCCTTTACGCCCTTAAGCGCTACCCCCCACTGAATCAAACGGGACTGGGTATTGCTGTCGCTTAAAGTAAACAATCTTTTGATAGTGGAATTCTGCGGCAACTTGGGCGCAAAATAATACAATAACCCAGCCATAATAATCATTATCCCCAAAGCGCATAAGCCAAATTTACGGATTTTTTTCTCCTTTTGCAAAAATAAATAAAAAATTCCGGCAAAAAAAGCGCCGCCTAAAAGGCCGGCCATGGCGCCGCGGGTACCGCTTAAAAATATGGCTAAAAGCTGCAAAGCCGTTAAGGACCAATAAAAAAATTTAGCAAACTTAGTTTCAGACCTTAAAGCAAAAAACGCGGACAAAAACATGGGCAATATCAGAAAACTCGCGAAAAAAATCGGGTTGCCCAAAGTGGAAGAAGCGCGGGCTGGCAAAGAAAGATCAGGAGTCAAAGTAGGGCCTCCCAAAAAACCGATAACGCCGTTTAGGGCACAGACGGCCGAAATCCAAGTAAAAACTTTAAGCAACTTTTCAAGCAAACTTCCGTCCAACTTTCCAAGCATTAATATGTAAAAATACATCAAACCCAAATGAATCAGCATATATACTCCGTCCATTCTTTCAAACATGCCCCAAAAACTTCTTGCAAAGTCAAGCCCTGCTATGGCCGAAAGCAGGTTAACCAGTAAAAAAGCCAAAACCAAAAAATTTAAAGGATTTTTAAGGCTGGGGCGCAGGGTTTTATTTGCAAAAAACAAATAAAGATAAAACGGCAGGGCAAATTCAACAACTGAACGGAAGAAAAAGGCTTTGCTGGTCGTAAACGGGAATAATAGCTCGCGGAAAAAAATTAGCGGGGTTAGTAATGCTAAAAAAACAAGACCAATAAAGATAATTTTTGCAAAACGATGCAAAGACATAAAAACATTATAGCATAAAATAAACGTTATCCGGCGGTGCTGTGCTTATCGCCTTTCGGTTAGCATCTTGCGAGCTTCATCCTTTATACGCTTAACGTATAACGCATACCGATACGCGCCGCGCTGCCGTTAAACGTATACCTTTATCCAAACCAAACCCCCACACCAAAAGTATGGTGTGGGGGCTGGTTTACAAAGCAGTAAAACCGTTTCGCCTCAGTCCTGAAAAAGCCGGTTTTATTGCTTAGAAATGGTACCCAAAACTGGTTTACCGTCAACTTCCAAACTGGTAACGGTGCCAGTGATGTCGCCATCCTGCTCGGCGTCATAGCCTAAAGCGGCTTCAGTCACGCTATAGAGCAAGTTGCCCAAAGCGGATACTGACAGTCTCCAACTGTCACCGGAAGCCAGGTTGGATACGGTAGGAACAGTGATGTCAAGATAGCGGTAAGCGCCACCGTCAAGCGTGAAGCTGTTGGTCAGGGTACCGAAAGCAACGGTGTGAGCGGCTGTAGTCGCTGTCACATCCGTGCCTGAGGAGCTGCCCTGTGCCGTAACCAGCATGGCATAACGTTCCGTGTCGCTGGAGTTGGTACCGCTGTCAGCGAAGGAGGCATCCGTAATGGTCACCTGGGCGCTGCCGTTGTTTTGGATTTTGAAACGTCCAATTACGGTATTAGCCGCCATGGAAGACTCAACTGAACTGCCTTCGGTCGGGGTTACGCCGGTTATGACAACGCTGAACGGCACGATATAGCTAATGCCTGTGGTAGAGCGCAATACGCCGCCCGCGTAAGTCGGCGCAGTGGCCGTGGTTACGCCCTTGGCGGTAATGTCAGTACCAGAGGTCATATTAACACCCATATAGAAGTCGTTGCCAAGTTTGGCTATACCTTCGCCGCCAATGTCGGCCTTGACGTAGATTTCAACCGGAGCGCCCGGCTGAATCGCGGCCGGCAAGAGGTTGTCGCTGTGCGTCCAGGTAAAGGTACACACCTGGCTCGCGCAACTCATGCCGCTGGCAGTGGCAAACGGAGTTGTATCCATTACCGTGCCAACTTTGCGATACAATTCAAGATTTGTGATATTGTTCCCAGTCAAGGCAGTACCGGTAGCGCGTACGGTCAAAGAGGTAATCTTTTGAGCTTCGTACTGGGCATTCAACCTAAAGGCTAAGTAGGTACCGTCCTGGGTGCCTAGATTGACAATCTGGGCCACAGAAGGCGTAGCGCCAGTGCCTGTCAATAAGGAACCGGTAAGAGTACCGCCTGAACCGACAGTCATGTCCTGACCATCGTAAAGCACGGTCGGGGCGGTAATGCTGGTGCCGGTTGTTGCGCCAGAAGCGGTAATGCTGGTGGCATTACTAGGGGGGCTAGCGCCGCCAACATTAAACGTATGCGTCTGCGGTACAGAGCCGGAAATCAGGTCGCCCTTTAAGACCAAAGTAACCTTAGCCTCGCGGGTAACCAGAATCGGCTGGGAGAAGTTGAATGTCACGGTGCCAACATCGTTAGCGGTTGGCAAGGACAAAGACGCAGTACCAGAAGAGGTCTGAAGCAGGGTTAAACTGCCGTCAGTACTCTTCGTGTACATCTGGAAGTTGGCAACGCTGGAGATGGTTGCGGTTGCACCCGTGGTGTCGGTAATAACTATGGTGGAAACTCTCACATCTTCACCGGAAGCCGAAGCATCCAGTTCAATATGCGCCAGTTCCACGCCCATAGTAACCGGAATCAGCGTGGTAGCAACCGGAGTTGTCAAGGTTCTTACCGTGAGAGCCGCGGCGGTAATACTCCTGGTAAAACCGTCAAGCGGAGTAACCGTCGGGTCGGTAATGTCATTGGTGATAAGACGCTTGACCGAAGTTATGTCAAAGTCATTCACCATTAAGGAAGCCGAAGTCACGGCAGTCGTGTGAACTGAAGCGATTACTTCAATCACGCTTTTTACGCCGGCTTTGACTATCGGGTAGCTGGAAAGCGTCCTGGAAGCCGCGGTGCCGCCCGGAGTGAAGTTCGTGACATTATGGGCCGCGGAATAAACCGTAGCGCCGTCAACCTTTATGTAAACCGTACCAGTAACGGACTGGGTAACCGCGCCGGTCGCTATACCGAATGACATAGTGCGGATTTCCATATCTTCGCCCTGGGGCGTAACGTCGTATCTGACCAAAACCTGGTCAGTCGCGCCGGGCACCATGGCAGAAGACAGGGAATCGGTGGAACGGTTAAAGACTAAAGTGCCGCTACCAATAGTTACGCGGTTATAAGCCGCGGCGTGATCACCAACTGGGAAAGAAGTGCCGGTGTCAACACTTGCGGCCGGTGTCGGCAGCATGCCGGATATGGTGCTAGCGCCGGTCACATACAGGTCGTAATCGTTATAGATTACAAACTGAATGGTTCTGGCTGCGCCATTGATGATTTTCGCGTAGACTTCAAAGTCTTTAGTCTGCCCCTTGTCTATGAGATACGGAGTGGCCAAATTAAAGACCACTTCCTTGCCTACCTGCTGGGCAGTGGCAAGAATAGTGC
>CAZLQG010000023.1:6195-16066 GCA_964561655.1 uncultured Candidatus Saccharibacteria bacterium
GCCAAATTAAAGACCACTTCCTTGCCTACCTGCTGGGCAGTGGCAAGAATAGTGCCGGTCTGGTCGCGAAGTTCCACGTCCTGAAGGTCGGAGTCAGCGGCCGTACCGTTGTTCCACAAAGTCAGGCTGTGGAGTTTAATCTGTTCATTGCTGGTAGTTTCCACCACGCGGAACTTAGTAATTCTTTGAGAGCTGGCAGGATCAACATTGTAGGTAATACCGGAGGCATTGACCGCCTGAACGTCCACGGTTACGGCAGCTAAGCTGGAAGAGCCATCAACTGTGGTAAAGGTATTGCCTTGTACCGGGAAGCTGCCGGAAACGCTTGACGCGTTAGAAGTAATGTCCGCAGCAGCATTGAGGTTAAAACCAACGGTGCCGCTGTCAGCATCAACACCCAAGTTGATTCTAAATTCAGCAACTACGGTTGAACCTGCAGGAACCACTATCGGCTTGGTACTGAAAGTAAGAACCGCAACACCGTCAGCCCCTAAGGTGCTGATAACGTTGCCGTGGCGCACGCCGTTTACGTAAACGCCTGCGCCGGTAATGTTGGTGTTAGCAGTATAGCCGGTCTTGGTGAATTTAAGGCCGGTTACGGAAACCGCTGCGCTGCCGGCGGTCAAATTAACGCGCAAAACCACGTTATTCGCCGTGCCGTCAGCCAAGGTTGCCGCAGCCGGAGTATTGGAAGCTAAACTAACTGACAAACCGCCGCCTACTGGAGGAGGAGTCGGACCGCCTGTAAAGCTCGGGGAGAGCTGTCCGGGCTGTCTGGAAGCCATAACGCCAGTTTGGGTTAAGGCTGCGTCAGCAGTGTTAGCCGGGACAACATCGGCAAAGGAATAGCCCCAGGAATTAAAGGTAGCTAAATCCGGAATGCCAAGGTTGCCGCTGTCGCCGCGAAGCTGGACAGTGCCGCCGTTGTTGATGAGTACGCCCGGCGGGCTAGCCGAGGTGGTGTCGTTAATCCAAGGACCAACGGTCATCCAGGAAACGTCAGCAGTTTCGCTTCTCGAGAACGAAAAACCGCGTCCGGTAAACACCGAAGCGGAAGTGAAAGCTGACCTCTGGCCATTTGTGATCAAATAGCAGGTGCCAGCAACCGCGTAGGAGTCATCTTTGTCGGAGCAGATGACTTTACCGTCTTGCGGAGGAATAAAGCTTCCAACCGACAAGGCTAAGTCATCCGCATTAGCTTCGACTACGGAAGCAAACGAGTTGAATCCGTAAGACAGGAAAGCTCCAGCGGAAGTATAAGGGCGGCGCACACCGTCGGTAGTGATCATATAGACTGTACCGTCGGAGGCTACCACATTGGTGCCGGCAGCGTGAGCCGCGGCCAGGGCGCCAAGTGGAGCCATGCCCATAAGGGCAGTAGAAGCAGCCAACCCTACAGCAAAGACTTTCTTTGCAAGATTATTCATTTCTTAAGAATACTCCTTTTGGCAAGTTTGATTATTCAATTGATATAATCAAAATTTTTGTTGCCAAAATTTAATTAATTGTTTTCCCGGGCGTTTATGCTCGGGACACCGTCCATAAAACAGGTTATCTTCATAAACGCTCTAGAGATCGCTTAAAAGGACTTGTTTTAGGACAATGATTATTGAAAACTTAAATTTAAGGCTTTGTGCCAAAAGATCGACCACGATGCTCTTAAATATAAAAAGGCAAATCCAGTCGGCAAACCTTAAAAATAAGCTCAATAATTAAAGTGAACGGACAACCAATATAGTTGCCGCCAGAAACTATTACGAAAAATGGCTACAAAAATAACAATACCAATGACTGATATCTGCTATTTTTTGCCTGTTTTCTTTTGTTTCTGGCCCTATTTTGATTGTCGCAAGATTAGACGGGCTCTTTATGCAGATGTTACACCAATATAAATAAGCGTAAATCCATATAAAAAGCCAGGAGCTGGTTATAAATTTAAGCCTTATTTAAGGACTTTTTTAGAAGTTATAACTAATTCCTGACCAATTATAAATGTTGATGGGCTTTGCTCCATATTGGGGAAAACTCAAAATTGATTACCTCTTAAATTGTATTATAAAACAAAAATCAAAGAGTGTCAAAGAAATTATAAACAATTTCTTGGTCGGGGTACTCGGAATCGAACCGAGACTAAATCCTCCCAAAGGACTCGTGCTACCACTACACTATACCCCGAAATAAAAGTGCAGGACGTAAACTACCGGCATATTTACCCCGTACCCAACCGCAAGTTGTGATACCGGGGCGACAACCCGAAATAACGAAGCAATTGTATCATCAAATAAAGAGCAGGGCAATGCTGCCCCACTTATCAGAGATATTTTACTTAATCAAATTATTCCAATCCTGCGCAAAGCGCTCTATCCCTTTATCTGTTAATTCATGACTGATGTTGTATTCCTGCCAAGAACGGTCAAGATCAATTTTCTCATATTCAATGGCTTTCAATCCTGAATTCTGTATTCTGAATTCTGCATTTGAATTTGGCGTTCCAGCTTCTTTCCATTCTTTGATAATTTTTAGAGGAGAAGTAATAATGGCGCTTCCAAATTCCAAAGCCTTCAAAAAATGTTCTAAACTCCTCACGCTTGCGGTTAAAACCTCTACATGATTATCGGATGACTTATACATTTCTATGACATTCTTTATTAAATCCATCCCATTTTCTCCTCTGTCATCCAGCCTGCCCACAAACGGTGAGACAAATACGTCTCCTTTTTTAGCACCTTTTGTTGCCACGTAAACCGCCGCTGCCTGCTGCTGCGAAAAAACTAAGGTCATATTCACCCTAATTCCTTCGGCGATAGATTTTTCTGCGGCTTCCAGACCGGCAGAAGTTATCGGGTACTTAATATGAGCATTTGGAATCCACTTAAAAAACTCTTTCCCCTGTTTAAACATTTCCTCGGCTGATGTGTTATGATCGGCATAAACTTCTATAGATACCGACCCTTTTGGAATCAAAGATGACACCTCTTCCACGACTTTACGGTAAAAATTTAATAACTCATCTTTGGAAAATTTTTTTCCTGCCGTTTCCGGATTTTTTGCAATAAGTGACGGATTAGTTGTCTGGCCGTCCAAAAAGCCAAGCACAGACAAAGCTTCCCGCGTTTCCGCGGGGTCGCCACTGTCAAGAAAAATCTTGGTTCTTAAATTCTCTGGCCTCACTTTTAGCTTATTTCTTAATTTTTGCTTCTAATTAAAGAGGTTTTTCTGTTTGGAAAGTTCTTTTATCAGCCTGTAGGCTTCTTCGGCGTTGTCCACCAAATGGTAAATATCCATATCCGCTTTGTCTATGGCTCTGTTCTTTTCGTACATGGTAGTTTTTATCCAATTTAAAAGCGGTGTCCAGAATTCCTTGTTGACTAAAATTACCGGCACCGGGCGGACTTTATTAGTCTGAATTAGGGTAATCATTTCAAAAAACTCATCCAACGTGACAAATCCTCCCGGAAAGAAAACGTACAAAGAAGCGCCCGTTTCCAGCATAACTTTTCTGGTAAAGAAAAAAGTAAAGCTTTCCGACTCGTTTACGTACTGGTTGGCGCGCTGCTCCGTGGCAAGGCGGATGTTAAGCCCAGCGCTTCTGCCACCGGCTTCAAACGCGCCTTTGTTCGCCGCTTCCATAATCCCCGGACCGCCGCCGGTAATTACCGCAAAACCCGCCTTTGCGAGTTTAAAAGCCAAATCCGTGGCTTCTTTATAGATTTGCTGATCCAGCCCCACGCGCGCGCTTCCCATAATGCTTACCGACTTTTTAAAGCGCTTTAAAAAGTCAAAACCCTGCGTGAACTCGCCCATAATTTTCATTATGGTCCAGCTGGAAACCTCGCGCGTCTGGCCTTTTTTAAAAATCTGCTCCAGCTGCGAAACATGCACGCAAATTTCCCTGCCGTGCGAGGTAAAGCAAATTACGTCCTCTTCGCTATGCTGATGTTCTCCTTGGTTTGGTTTCCTAGAAATCATCTTTATTCTTCCTTTAATTGATTATACTCTCCGAGCGTAGCCAAACTGTTCATTTTTGCCCGATGGATAAATTTTACCTGCGCGGCTTTCACGTTTTCGCTTTTGCCATTCCACGTCTTAAGCGCGCTATTCTGCAAAGCCCTACCGTAAGAAAAACTCAGCCGCCAAGGCAAGTTTCCCATTTTTTGCATCGCATTTAAATTCTCCGTGGCCTCAATTTCGCTTTGCCCGCCGGAAAGAAAAGCCTCGCCGGGAAGCTGTCCGGGTAAAACTTTTCTAAACACTCTTAATGTGGCTTCCGCAATTTGCTCAGGAGCAGCTGTCTGGCCCGACTCTTTTGCCGGAATGACCATATTGGTCTTTAAAACCGTGCCTTCAATTGCCACGCCGGCTTTTTCCAGTTCATCAAACAAAAACTTTAAGGTTTTTTCCGAAACCTCTTCGCATTTCTGCATATTGTGTTTGCCGTCCATTAAAACTTCCGGTTCAACCATGGGCACAAGCCCGGCATCTTGGCAATTCTTGGCATACTGGGCCAAGTCTTTCGCGTTCTGGCGGATATTTTCGTCCGTCGGCAGATTATTATTCTCGTCAATAGTTATAACCGCCCGCCACTTGGCAAACTTTGCTCCAAGTTGTACATACTCTTTAAGCCTGTCTGGTAAACCTTCCAAACCCTTGGTAAGTTTTTCATCTGGAGATGATGGGTCAACCATTGTTCCCTGGTCAACTTTTATTCCGGGCAATACCCCACTGCCCTGCAAAACCGATACGAAAGTCTTGTCATTAAATGTTGATTGGCGAAGAGTCTCATCAAACATAATCACTCCGGAAATATACTTGCCAATATTCGGCGTGGTGAAAAGCATTTCCCTATACGCCCTGCGATTTTCCTCGGTTGATTCTATATTAATTTTTTTAAACCGTTTTTCAATTGTTGGAAAACTCTCATCCGCGGCCAGAATCCCCTTCCCCGGCACGACCATAGCTTTAGCGGTTTTCTTAAGTTCGCTTATATTCATAATTTTCAATTTCTAATTCTTAATTCTTAAACAATTTTTAATGTCTCAATGAAGTAGAAATTTTATTAAATATTAAGATTAATTCATGGGCTTCTTTCCAGAACTTCCTCAATGATTCTTTGTTTTCCGGATTTGCTTCCGCAAGTAATTCTAGCCAATACTTGGTTTCCTGTATTTCCTTCCTGCAAATAAAAATTTTATTACTAAAATCTTTTTTAGAACTGGCTGCATTAGCCTCACAATAATTCGCACCAACGCTAGTAGCTGATCTAATCAATTGAGAAATTATAGACTGATTGATATATGTAGGTTTTATGGTTTTAACAAATCTGATCAGTTCTTTCGCAAACTTTCTAGTCCTCTCTTCTAAATCATATTTCATAATTAATTCATTAGAAATTGTTTAGAAATTAAAAATTGAGAATTAGAAATTTATCTGGAATGGTGGTGTGTTGTAATATAACGTATTGTTCCCGACTGACCACGGATAACCACCGAGTGCGTAATAATCTTATTTCCTTCTATTCTTACTCCCTGAAGCAGAGGGCCGTCTATTACGCCGGTAGCGGTAAAGGTTAAAATTTTGCCTTTTGCCAAATCGTCCACCGAATAAATTTTCTTAGTGCCAAGTCCAGCTTTTTTAATAAGCGCCGCGTGATGGCCATCTTTAGGCTTAAATCTACAGAACAATTGCCCGCCCAAAGTTTTTATGGCTGTTGCGGCCAAAACTGCTTCTGCGCTAGCGCCAATTCCCATAAGTAAATCAATGCCGGAATCCGGAATGCAAGGCGCGATGCCACCGGCCACGTCGCCGTCAGTGATCAGGCGGACGCGCGCGCCGACTTTGCGCACTTGATTGATGATACTCTGGTGGCGCTCCCTGTCCAAAATGCAAACTGTAATATCCCCTACTTTTTTGCCCAAGACTTTTGCGGTTTTTTGGATGTTGGTTTTAACTGATGCGTCAAGTTTAATAACTTTTGCCGCCTTAGGCCCGGCCGCAATTTTTTCCATATAAGTGTCCGGCGCGCTGAACAACGAGCCCCTTGGCCCCGAAGAAATTACTGAAATGGCGTTATACCTACCATAGGCCACGCTGTCTGTACATTCCAAAGGATCAACCGCCAAATCCATGACCGGTCGCTTTCCACGTCCCACTTTTTCTCCCATATAAAGCTCCGGGGCTTCGTCTTTTTGGCCCTCGCCGATGACGATGCGCCCGGCAAAATCTATTTGGTTAAACCTGTC
Organism: uncultured Candidatus Saccharibacteria bacterium; assembly: GCA_964561655.1. Classification (GTDB taxonomy): domain Bacteria; phylum Patescibacteriota; class Doudnabacteria; order UBA920; family UBA920; genus CAZLQG01. The sequence continues at coordinate 12,435 of CAZLQG010000023.1, forward strand.
GCGCATTTCATCCACGGCCGCGCCGTCCGCCTTTTTTTTGTCCCCGCGCCCAATCCACTTAGCGGCCGCAATCGCCGCCGCCTCGGTCACACGCACAAATTCTAAAGCAAGATTACGATCCATAAATTTATTATATCAATTCTCTTACCTTTTTAATAATCGCCTTAATGTCTATTTCTTCATATCCTAATAATTCTGCCGGCTTCCCGCTCTTTGGCATCTTTTTTACCGCTAAACTTTTGAGCATATGATGCACGCTGTACGTACATAAGGCGCCTGCAACCGCTTCACCTATCCCGCCTTCCGCAAAGTGGTCTTCAACCGTAATAATGATTTTAGTCTCTTTGGCAGCTTTCTGCAGAGTATCAATGTCCAGCGGTTTAATAGAATATAAATCTATTACACGAATGTTAATTCGTTCTTTCTGTAATTCTTCATATGCTTTTAGAGCTTCATGCAAAGTAATCCCCGCGCCGATTACGGTTACCTGATCGCTTGATGATGATTTAATGGTTTTACTCCCCCCAATTTTAAATTCCTCTTTCTCACTATATAGAATCGGTGTTGCCGCTCTTGTAGTCCGAATAAATACATTGCCCTTGTGTTTTACCGCCTCTGCCACGAGTTTCTCTGTTGAAACTGCATCGCTCGGATACAAAACCACTCCGCCTAAATTTGTCCTGAACATCGCAATATCTTCCAAAGCCATCTGGCTTGAGCCATCCTCGCCAATGGATACCCCGGCGTGCGAGCCTACAAACTTAATATTGGAACCGGCGTACTGGCTCATCCTAATTTGGTCAAAGGCCCTGGTAAAAAACGCGGCAAAAGTGGAGACAAACGGAATTTTGCCTCTGCGCGAAAAGCCCAAAGCCATGCCAACCATGTTCTGCTCGGCAATAAAGCATTCCACAAATTTTTCCGGGTGCGTTCTTTTTATGCTTTCCGAATAAGTGGAATTACTGGTCTCCGCGTCCAGAACAACGATATTTGAATTTACATCCACAAAATTAGCAAGTGCGTTGCCGTAAGCTTTCCTAGTCGCCATTTTGTCATCTTTTTTATAATTTGTAATTTGAATTTTGCTTGGTTCTTGGTTCTTGGTTCTTGGTTCTTCCGTTTTCTCTGACATCGCTAATGTTCCCACAAGTGTTTTATCAACCTTCCCTAATTCTTCAAATGCACGATCCAACTCTTCCCGCGAAAGCGGTTTGCCGTGCCAACCGTCTTTGTCTTCAATAAATGATACGCCTTTACCCTTCAAGGTTTTTGCGATAACGATTGCCGGCTTGTTTTTGACTTGCAAAACTTTAGTATATGCCGCTTTAATTTGATTGATGTCGTGCCCATCAATCATCACCGCCTCCCAACCAAACATCTCTGCCCTTTTACGATATGCATCTAAATCATGTCCATACAAAGTTTCCCCCCTTTGCCCCAAACGATTAACATCTAAAATTCCAATTAAATTGTTTAATTTATAATATGCGGCAATTTCCATGGCCTCCCACACGCTGCCTTCCGCCATTTCGCTGTCGCCTAATAACACAAAAGTTCGGTAATCTAAATTATCCATTTTTGCATTCAAAGCCATACCAACCCCAACGGACAAACCTTGCCCCAAAGAACCGGTCGGCACTTCCGTATATTGAAATTCCATGGTCGGGTGGCCCTCCAGCTTACTGCCGAATTTGCGCAAAGATAGCATTTCTTTTTCGCTGACTTTGCCCGCAACGGCATACAAAGCATAAAGCAAAGGCGCGGCGTGGCCTTTGCTAAAAATAAGGCGGTCGTTATTGAAAAATTCAGGGTTATTAAGGTCAAACCGGTAAAATCCCCCAAACATCAAAACCGCCATTAAGTCCGCGGCGGACAAAGCCGAAGTCGGGTGCCCGCTTCCAGCTTCCGTAGTGGAAACCAAAGAATAATAGCGTAAAAGTTTTGCAATTTCAGGAAGTTTGTCTGTATTTATCATTGGATCTTTTTTCCTTTCAAATGTTCTTCGGCTAGCTTATCCCTATATTCTCTTAAAACCTTCAGTGCTTCTTCTAATCTTGTAACATGTTGCTTTATTGACCCTAAAGGTACCCTGATTTGCTCTATCAATTTAGCTTGACCTTCTGACCGACCAGCAGAATCCACCAGCCGCAAATCCTTTGTTACATTGCCTTCAAAACCGTCCAGTGTCTTCTTAAGCTGGTCTAAACTAACCTGAAACCTATTAATAAGCCCTTCCACGAACTCCAAGCCAGGTTTGGCTTCGATAATTTTTTTTACTTGATAAAGAGGGTCTGTTTCTTTTTCCATAATTTTTATTTTACCTTAAAACTTAAAAAAACAAAAACAGTCCCGGGATTAACCCGGGACTGTTTAAATATCTATTTTTTTATTCTGGCTAATTTCCTTATTTCCTTAACTTTGTTTATCTTCTCCCACGGCAATTTCAAATCATTCCTGCCGAAATGGCCGTAGGCCGCGCATTGGCGATATAAGGGCCTGCGAAGATTTAAATTTTTAATGATCATTCCCGGACACAAGTCAAAAACTTGATTAATGATATCGACAATGGTGTCGTCCGAAATGCGACCGCTACCAAACGTATCTGCTCTAACTGATAAAGGTTTAGGCACACCAATGGCATAAGCGATTTGCACTTCAATTTTTTTTGCCACGCCGGCGGCCACCAAATTTTTTGCAACATAGCGCGCCATGTAAGAACCTGACCTGTCTACTTTAGAAGGGTCTTTTCCGCTAAAGCACCCACCGCCGTGTCTCGCCCAGCCGCCGTAAGTATCCACAATAATTTTTCTGCCCGTCAGGCCAGTATCGCCCTGTGGCCCTCCAATTACAAACCTGCCGGTGGAATTGATTAAAATTTTTGTTTTTGTGTCCAGCAGCTTTGAAGGAATGACTTTCCTTATAACTTGTTTTTCGATTTGCGCTTTTAGCTTTTCGCTTTCAATATCCTCGTCATGCTGTGCCGCAATTAAAACCGTATGGATCCTTTTCGGCCGCTCTCCGTTGTATTCCACGGTGACCTGACTTTTGCCGTCAGGCCTAAGGCCTTTGATGATGTTTTTCTTGCGAACTTGGGCAAGCCTTTTAGTAAGTTTGTGAGCCAAAACAATGGGCAAGGGCATATATTCCTTGGTTTCGTCACACGCGTAGCCGAACATTAAACCCTGGTCGCCCGCGCCCAAATTTTCCAAATCTTCCCTTACAACTCCTCCGCTTTTGCCCGTGGTAAAGCTGTCCACGCCCATGGCAATGTCGCCGGACTGCTCTTTAATGGCCACCATAACGCCGGAAGTTTCCCACTGAAAACCATAACGAGCGTCAGTGTAACCAATGTCCTTAATAACGCCGCGTGCGATTTTAGGAATATCCACGTAAGTTCTGGTGGTAACCTCACCGGCCACTACGCACACGCCGTTGGTTAAAAGCGTTTCCACGGCTACGCGCCCCTTTGGATCATCTTTTAAAATCGCGTCCAAAACTGCATCGCTAATTTGGTCTGCCATTTTATCTGGATGCCCTTCGGTCACGGACTCGGAAGTAAAAAGTTTTTTGTTTGACGATGGCATAAAAAAAATTCCTTTCTTATCCCCTCCGCCTGCGGCAGAAGGATGGCA
>CAZLQG010000024.1:0-12779 GCA_964561655.1 uncultured Candidatus Saccharibacteria bacterium
CTTGAGGTCTCTGTATTACCGCTGCTGCTGGCACAGAGTTAGCAACCTCTTATTCTCTAGGTACGCTCAAAATATTGTTCCCTAGCAAAAGGACTTTACAACCCGAAGGCCTTCATCGTCCACGCGGCGTCGCTGGATCAGGCTTTCGCCCATTGTCCAATATTCCAAACTGCTGCCTCCCGTAGGAGTCTGGGCCGTGTCGCAGTCCCAGTGTGGGGGTTCACCCTCTCGGGTCCCCTAACCGTCATAGCCTTGGTAGGCTTTTACCCTACCAACTAGCTGATGGTGCCCAGGCCTCACTCCAAGCGATAAATCTTTAACCTTGCGGTCACATAGGATATTATCCAACCTTTCGGCTGGTTATGTCCTACTTGGAGAAAGTTCCTGAGTTATACTCACCCGTTCGCCGTGCCGCATTGCTGCGGCACTCGACTTGCATGTCTTAGGCACGCCGCCAGCGTTCATCCTGAGCCAGGATCAAACTCTTAATAGAAAGCATGTTGGAAAGACAAACCCAAAAAGGGTTTTTCTTTCTAATGCCTATCTTTTCCAATGTTATCTCGCACCCGACATAAAGTCGATGTGCTCAATGCAATTGAATAAGTTTGTCCTCAAAAATGAGAACTGGCGATAATTGATTTTTGTACCCTCAATTATCAAAGGGTTATATATACTCAATCGGAATTGACTTTATAATAGACTTTGTACAATTTACCTTCCCAATGGGAATTGGGAGAGGTTCTTACCACTATTCAGCTGTTAAAGAACCGTAGGCATCCCGACCGTAGCGTCGGGAAACTTGCCCTGGAGATTTAGTTTATCCCGACGTAAAGTCGGGATTGACCCGCTGCAAAACTATCACATCTAGGAGTCAAAAAAACACATCCCTTTATTAGGGATAGTGTCCGTTCCACGGGTTTTCCCCGGGTCCCTTATAATCTCCTCTTAATTAAGGATACATAAGGGATAAAATTGGACTGGTGTTTTTTGCCTTTTTAAATCTCCGTGTAGCCCCTCCGAAGCCTTGGCGTAGGAGGGTCAGATTTAATACTTTTAAATCCTTATATAGAATAGAGAGTTTTGTGAATGTTGTCAAGGGCTCAAATCATTCCCATTTATATAATAAAATGTTATAACTATTATGAATAACATACTCAAATGAATTTCAGTATAAACTACAAAATTCGACAGAAGACTGTGATAAATCTTGAACTAATCTCTAAAGTGGATGGAAATCTCCAAGTTCTACGTATGAACCCAGAATGGGCGAATTTATTAGAGCATGAGGCAAAGATTAGAGAAGCAGTCAGTTCGATAGGTGTTGAAGGCACGGTTTTATCTATAGACCAAGCGAAAGCTATAACTACGGGAGACAAAAATATTAAAGTTGGAGAAAAAGAGGAAAGAGAATTTTTAGGTTACTACGAATCCTTGCAGTTTGTTAAAGATAGAATTTCTGAAGAATTGAATTTACAATTACTACTGATAATACACGAAAAAATAACAAGTGGAGACAGCAAAGCATTCCCCGGAAAAATAAAAAACGAACAAAATTACATCCAGTCACACAAAAAAATTATCTATACTCCCCCACCTCCCGAACATACAAATCTACTAGTTAAACAATTCATCACTTGGTTCAATAAAGTATCAAAAGAAGAAACTATATCACCAATAGTAGCAGCCGCTATTTGTCATTTTTGGTTTGTTTGGATTCACCCATTTAAAGACGGTAACGGAAGAGTAGCTCGCCTACTTACAACTTTCCTTTTGCTAAAAAGAAATTCTGAAGGAACACGATATTTTGCCTTATCAGATTATTACAATGAACATAAAGATGAATACTACGACGCTTTAGAAAAAACTAATAAATGTAATCCGAAAATCCCTGCAATGAATTTCATCGGAGATTTAACTATTTGGATAGACTTTTTTGTAAATTCGTATTTAAAACAAATGAAATCCATTAGAAAAGTTACCAATAGAATTCTCCAATTAAACATTAGGGTTGACCACCTAAGGAAAAAAGGGTTAATTACCGAGACACACAACAAGGTATTAACTTTCCTTTCTACTAGAGAAAAAGCTTCCTACAAAGAGCTTACAAAGTATCTAGACGTCAGTAACCAAAGAGTAGAACAAATACTTAAGCCATTGCGAAAAGCTCAAATCTTGGCAGAAGAAAAGATCGGTTTAACAAAATGGTTTATGTTAGGCTCTCCAGAAAATGAGCCTGATGAAACTTTGCTGGAAAAAAAGAAAAGAAAAAAACCGACTAAATCTAAAAAGATATTTAAAGCCCCAACTCAAAAAGTTCTCCCGATATTTGAAGATTAGCTTTCAATAATATCCTTGAAAGCTTTCTCAAGTAAAAAAGTATGGGGATAACCTAAAAACACTAATATTTAACTAGTTTTATAAATATGGTTTCAAGTCTTCCCTTGAAACCATATTTAATTCCAAAACAAAAAAGCGCCCCTATTTGGGAGCGCTTGTATTAATATATACTACTTATTTGATTATCTTGTCAACAATACCGTACTTCTTTGCCTCTTCTGCGGTCATAAAAAAGTCGCGGTCAGTGTCTTTTTCTATTTTGGCTATTGGCTGGTTGGTGTGCTTGGCAAGGATTTTATCTATCTGTTCCTTTACCCTAAGCATTTCTTTGGTCTGAATCGCCACGTCTTTAGCCTGGCCTTCCGCACCGCCCATTACCTGGTGCAGCATCACGCGCGCGTTAGGCAGGGAATATCTTTTACCCGGAGTGCCGCAAGCTAAAAGTACAGCCGCAGCTGAGGCGGCCTGACCTAAACAGATAGTGGTTACGTCACTTTTTATGTGCTGGATAGTGTCATACAAAGCCATAGCCGAAGTAACACTGCCGCCCGGGGAATTAATATAAATTTTTATGTCTTTGTTGTTTTCCGCGTCCAAAAACAGCATTTGCGCGATTACCGTGTTGGCCACGGCATCGTCTATGGGCTCACCCAAAAAAATAATGCGTTCTTTGAGCAAGCGACTGTAAATGTCATAAGCTCTCTCCCCCATTTGAGATTTCTCTATAACGATTGGCACTAATGGCATGGTTTTAAACTTTCAATTCACAATTTCTAATTTTCATTGAATTTTCAATGTTTCAATTTGAAAATCAAGTAATTGTAAAATTGATTAAAGATTAAAGATTAGAAACTATTCTTTATTTTCTTCTTCTGCTTTTTTTCCCTTTTTGCCAGACTCTTCTGCTGTCTGATCCTCTCCTGCCACCTCCGATTCAGTCTGTTCATCAACTGGTGCTTCTTCGTTTGCCTCTTGCTTCTCCTCACCGCCCACGCTTTCACCGCTAATATCTATTTTCCAGCCCGTAAGGCGCGCGGCCAAACGCACGTTCTGCCCGGCTTTACCGATAGCGAGTGATAGCTGGTCTTCCAAAACTCCAACTTTGGCTTTCTTGTTTTCTTCATCCAATTGTACGTTTAAAATTTTAGCCGGCGAAAGCGCATTGGCAATAAATTTCACCTGATCATCGCTGTATTCAATAATGTCAATTTTTTCCCCACCAAGTTCCGCCATAACCGTCTGTACCCGGCTTCCTCTTTGCCCCACGCATGCGCCAATCGGGTCTATGCCGTCCTCGTTGGCGATCACCGCTATTTTGGAACGCGACCCCGCTTCTCTTGCGACCGATTTTATCTCTACGGTTCCATTATAAACCTCCGGCACTTCTAGTTCAAACAACTTTCTTACCATGTCGGGATGACTCCTGGACAAAGTAATTTTCGGCCCTTTGCTTGCTGGCTCCACATGCAAAATTAAAACTTTCAAACGCTGAGCGATGTTATATTTTTCAGTCCGAATCTGTTCCGAAGGAAACAGCACACCCGTGGCTTTGCCCAAATCCACCAAAACCGTGTCGCCCTCAACCCTTTGCACAACTCCGTTAACCAAAGTCCTCTCCTTGGCTTTAAAATCGGAGAACTGTACATTTCTTTCCGCTTCCCTAAGTTTTTGAATAATAACCTGTTTGGCGGTTTGGGCTGCAATACGGCCGTATGACGTACCGGTTTTTGGAGTAATATTGGTTTTAATTACGTTTCCAATTTTAGCGTTCTTTTTTTTCTCTTTAGCTGTTTCCAAGTCTATTTCCTTCTGTTCGTCTTCCACGATTTCCACTACGGTTTTTACGTCAAAAACCTTGGTACCCATGGTTTCGGGATCAAACTCCACCACAATGTTCTGGTTTTTCTCGCCGTAGTCTTTGCGAAAAGCCGCGGCAAGTGACGCCTCTATCATAGAAAGGATTTCTTCTTTTGAGATGCCCTTTTCTTCGGCAATCTGGTCTAACGCTTGTTCTAATTGTTCATTCATACCTTAGATGATTAGTGATTTAAAAAATTAGTTAATTAGTTAATGAGAGGTTTTTAACAAAAAAGATGAGCATTCGCTCATCCATAAAACCATTATATCCGTGGCATCTGTGCTTATCTGCGTATCTATGATGTGTCAACTCCAGTCTTCTACTGCATTCGGTATTATTTTAACACTTTGGGGAATTTTGTCAACTCCATTAAACTCCACCAGGCAAACGTCTATTTGCGGTCTAAGAACTTGGTACTTGGGATTTTGATTCAAAAATATCTTAACGGCCTTAAGCAGTTTTGTCTGCTTAAACTGATTTACTGACTCAATTCCTTTGCCGAATTTATCAATCCCGGCGGTCCTGCTTTTTACTTCCACAAAAATTATCCGATGCTTATCCTTTGCGATAAAATCTACTTCCCCCAAGCGTTTGCCTTTGCGGTTAAAAAAATTCGCGGTGATAATTTGAAGCCCACGATTTTTATATTCCTGTTGGGCAAACTCTTCACCAAGTTGCCCAAGGGTTTTAATTTTGTACTGTTTTTGTTTCTTAAGCCAGCCGAACATCAATTTAACTAAAAACTAGTAATGAATAACTAATAATTACAACTTTAAAACTAAAAGCTTTAAATTTTTAATTGTGGGTTTTCGCTTTTAATTATTAACTCTCAGCTACCATGGAAGGTATTTTTTCTTAAGCTCTCCTTTTTCCCAAACCTGCTTCTCCCTGCGGTAATTTCTTATTATTTTTACAACAACCCAAACAAGCCATACCAATCCAATTAACAAGACAAGCAAAGCTACAAAATGCGTACCAAAAAATCTAATAAGCTGGGCCCTTGCTCCAAACCAGACCACTTCGAAAAGGCCGATGGTTAAAAATAATTTAAAAAACTTAGAACGGTATTTAGCATCCACCGGACTGGGGGCAAATCTGGCTCCCAACCTAAACACAACCGCCAAAACCGCCAAGGCAATGCCGATATACAAAAAAGCCTCATCTATGAGCTCAATTTGTATGCGATTAATTTGGAACAAAAATTGTGTTGAAAAAAAATTCATAAAATATAATCCTAATTACCCGAATTCTTATCCGAATGCCCCGAAAATAGCTTTCGGATAATTTGGATATGCGTTCGTATCATTCGGATTATGTACTATTTCTCAAAAAGAACCGCGTAATGGTAGCTATCCGCCTCCAGTTCGCCGTGTTTTTTAAAGCCCATCTGCATTAGTATAATCTCAAGCTGCTGCTGGTCTATTCTTTTGGAAATCGGCGGACCGAAAGGCGTAAGTTCTTTTTTCCATTCCACCACCAACAGTCCGCTGTTATTGGAAAGAATCCGGTAAGCATTTTTTATAAGCGCTTCTTTGGAGGAAACTTCATGCAAAATATTGCCCACCACCGCCAAATCCACGCTGCCTTCTGGAATTTCCAGCAAAGGTTTGACTAAATCCGCTTTAATAACTTTTACGTTCTTATAGCCAAATTGATTGACGATAGAAACTGTAGCCGCAAGTTTGCTTTCCACCACGTCCACCGCGTAAACCATGCCTTCAGGCCCCACCAGCTGCGCCGCCGGCAAAACGTAAAACCCACTGCCGCAGCCCAAATCCGCCGCGACCATCCCCCGCTTTAAACCCGTCTGGGCAATTACTTTTGCTGGATTAATAAATCTTGCCATTTTGTTTTTAGATCTCCTGATGAAGATGCTCTATTTTCTTTGCATTTTGATTTTTGCCAATTTCTATCAACACTCCATTCACCATCAGTATGCCTTGTTCTTCCGGTTCATTTTTAAATCCGCCTTTTTCCAAAAACATTGTAAGCGCGTTTTCTTTTTTCACGCCGATTACGGAGTCCCTGGCGCCAGCCATACCTACATCGCTGATATAAGCTGTACCTTTGGGTAAAACTCTGGCATCCGCTGTCGGGACATGGGTATGGGTGCCAAGCACCACGGCAACTCTGCCGTCCAAATACCAGCCGAAAGCCTCTTTCTCGCTGGTGGCTTCGCTGTGGAAGTCTACAACTATTATATCATCTTTTTTGGCAATTTGGTCTAAAAACCTGTCGGCCGCAAAAAAAGGATTGCTAATTGAACCTTCAAACTGCGTTTCAAAAAAAACTCTGCCGTTAAAATTCGCAACCAAATAATTCTGCCCACCCTTTTCAAATCGGTAAAAGCCTTTACCCGGAAAGTCTCCCTCAAAATTCATCGGCCTGGCTAAATTTGGGTATTTCTCAAAACACTCCGCGGACAAATCGTTTTTTTTGAAAATATGATTGCCCGAAGTGTAAGCGTCAATCCCCAACTTGTCTATTTCTGTCATTGTTGATGGAGTAACACCTTTGCCATGCGCGAGATTCTCTACGTTGACAACGGTAATATCGGGATTGTATTTTTCTTTCCACTTCGGCAAAACTTCCGCAAGGGCTTTCCTTCCGGCTTTACCAACTACATCACCAATAAACAAAATTTTATGTACCATAAAATTTTAAGAACCAAATCCCAAGACACCAAGAACCAAATGTTTAAAATTTTGATAATTGAAATTTGTTTGGTACTTGTTTTTTGGTTCTTGGAACTTTACCAACTATCTAGCATACTCAATAACACGCGTCTCTCTTATAACGTGCACTTTTATTTCGCCCGGGAATTTAAGCTCCTGCTCCAAGCGGTTTGCAATCTCTCGCGCCAGCTTTTGGCAGGCTAAATCGTCCAGTTTTTCCGGCATCACAAATACCCGAATCTCCCTGCCGCCCTGAATAGCGTAAGTTTTTTCCACTCCTTCAAAGCTGTTAGCGATATTTTCTAAATCAGCAAGACGCTTCAAATAATTTTCAAGGCTATCTTTGCGCGCGCCGGGGCGTGAGCCGGAAATGTTGTCGCAGGCGTCCACAATAACCGCTTCCAAGCTGGTCGCGGCCTCGGAAGTTCCCGAAACGTCGGTGTCGTGATGGTGGCTGGCAATAGCTTCCACTACCCGCTTGTCCAAATTAAACTTTTCCGCTACCTTTTTACCCAATTCCACGTGGCTACCTTCCAAATCTTGATCCAAAGCTTTTCCAATGTCGTGCAGCAGTGCTCCCTGCTTTACGATTTTTACGTCCGCGCCGATTTCTTCCGCTATCAACGCGCCAATCTTTGCCATCTCTACCGAGTGCTTTAAAATATTCTGCCCGTAAGACGTCCTAAAATGCAGACGGCCTATTAAATGCACCAGTTTGGACGGAAAGGTGGTTATTCCAAGCTCATAAATTGCCTGCTCGCCGGCCTGTTTAATCTGCTCATTGATTTCGGCCTTGCTTTTTTCGTACGCTTCCTCAATTCTGGCCGGGTGAATCCGGCCGTCAGCCAAAAGCTTTTCCAAAGTAAGTTTAGCAATGTGCCTTCTTATGGAATTAAAACCGCTTATTACAACCGTATCGGGACTATCATCAATTAAAATTTCCACGCCCATCATTTGTTCAAACGCTCGGATATTTCTTCCTTCCTTGCCGATGATCCGGCCTTTCATTTCTTCATTCGGAATTTGCACCGTAGTAGTGGTAGTTTCCGCGGTAACCTCGCTGGCCACCCGCTCTACGGCCTGAACCAAAATGTTCCGAGCTTCCCTGTCGGCACTTTCATAAGTTTGGGAGAGTAATTTTTTATGCAATTGCAGCATTTCCTCTTTTACGCTTTTCTCGACATTGTCCAAAAGCACTTTAACCGCCTCCTCTCTGGTCATTTTCGCAATTTTTTCCAAATTCTCCAATTGTTTGGCCCTGAGCGCGATTATTTCTTCCTGAATCTGCTTTATTTGATTGGATTTGGTTTCCAGCTCCTGCTTTTGACGGTCCAAAGAAGCAGATTTTTCATTAATCTCTTTTTCCTTGCGGTCTATCCTTTCTTCAAACTTTACAATTTGTTTTCTGAATTCTGCTTCCTGTTTTTTTGCTTCCTCAATAATTTCCAAAGATTTGCTTTTTGCTTCCAAAAGCATTTCTTTTTGCTGGTTCTTGGCTTCCTCCAAAATTTTGTTGGCCCGGCCTTCCGCCGAGTCAACTCTTTTTGCGCCTAAAACCTGCCGGATGGCATATCCGACCGCGGCGCCTACTAAAGCGCCTATTAGAATGTAAACTAAAATCATAAAAACACCTTAACATCCGCAAAGTAAGGAATCAAATACAGAACAAAAAATCGCTAAATCGTAATTTAGCCGTGAATCAACCTTGAAAGGATTGTTATTCTTTGTGAACGAAAGGAAGTAACAAAGAATGAATTTAAGCTATAAATACACTGGGGGTTCATGTTCTGGCTGATTTATACTTACTACCTTGCGGAAAATTAATCTATAATTTAATAAGTAGAGTGTACCATAAAACAAAACCAAAGTCAAACTGGCTAAATTATGAGTTATGATATAATAAAAATCCAAAGATAAATAATAATAAAGAAAGGATACATATGAAGCATGTGCTTCCAAAACTTTCTTATGATTATAATGCGTTAGAGCCGTATATCGATGCCAAAACTATGGAAATCCACCACACCAAGCACCATCAGGGTTACGTGGATAAATTAAATGGTGTGCTGGAAAAATATCCGGATATAGCCGAAAGACCGGTGGAAGATTTGCTGGTAAAGATAGATGAACTAAAAATGGATGAAACAGACAAAACAGCTTTGCGCAATAACGGAGGCGGGCACGTAAACCATTCTTTCTTTTGGACGATTATGGGACCCGTCTCGCCCGGCGCGAGCCGAGGCGGACCAAGGAAGGAAGCGGACGAAAGATTGATTAGTGATATAAACGAAGCTTTCGGTTCGTTGGATGAATTCAAAAAAAATTTCGCCGAAGCCGCGGCCACGCGCTTTGGAAGCGGCTGGGCATGGTTGGTAAGAAAAACTGATGGAAAATTGAATATTTATTCTACTCCTAACCAAGACAGCCCGTTAATGATGGGTGACACACCGATGATTGGTTTAGACGTATGGGAACACGCGTATTATTTAAAATATCAAAACAAGCGCCCCGACTATATAGAGGCATGGTGGAACGTTTTAAAAATCATATAAGCCAAAGCCTGGCTTGCCCCGTAGCTAATCGCTGAAAACAATTATGCTACTGGGAGGTTTTGAAGCTTATTTAGTCTGTCATTGCGGGCCCCGCTGGCTTGCAGGGCAAAGCAATCTTTTTCTTGTCATTCCGGAAATTTTATATTGCTATTAAAATTATCCGGAATCCATATCAAAAAGCCCAAGCTAATGCTTGGGCTTTTTGATTATTCAGATGGTTTTTCTGGATCACTCACTCTACTCTCCAGTCTTTGTTCTAGATATTTTATCGCGCCAGTAACTTTTTTAAAAGCCGGCGTGTTGTTTACTACTTCGGTCTGTAAAACACGCAAAATATCTATTGCCTGCTCATCGCTAGTAATCTCCGGGTCGCCAAACTTGGTCTCTCTTGATTTTTTTGCTGCTTCTAAGTTTTCTTTGAACATATTTCTCTCTTTTAAATCTTAATGTTTATTCTTAATCAAATACTAATCTCTCTCCCTGACCTTGTCAAACTAAAAAACCTCCCTTTAACGGGAGGTTTTAAATTATTTCGCTTTTAAAGTTTTTTGCTTTCTCACTCTCGGCTCATTGCCCTGGATTTTTCTTACATAATAAAGCTTGGATTTTCTGGCATAAGGAGCTTTAGTAACTTCCAATTTTACAATGTTCGGTGAATGAAGAGGGAAAATTCTTTCCACTCCCACGCCGGAAGCAATTTTTCTTACCATAAAAGTAGCATTCACACCTTTGCCGCCCTTGCGCGCAATTACCAGGCCTTCAAAAACCTGCACGCGCTCTTTCCCGCCTTCACGGATTTTTTGGTGCACTTTCACGGTATAGCCGGTTTTAAATTCCGGTAAAATTTTTAGTTGCTTGTCTGAAATATGTTTTACGTATGGCATCTGATACAATTTTCAATTCTTAATTTTCAATTTTCAATCAAATTTGATTGTCCTCTATAACTGTTTAACAACCTTTGATTTTAATCCTTCCAACACATCGCGCAGATCGTCCGGCAATTCTGACATTGCTTCTATCCAGGTTCCGTCAGGAAGTCTAACTTCTATTTTCTTTGCGTGAAGGAACTGCCTTGCCAAACCGTCTATTTTAGATTTTTTACCGCCGTATAAACTATCTCCGGCAAGCGGGTGGCCTATGGAATTAAAATGAACGCGTATTTGATGCGTTCGGCCTGTGTGTAATTTTACACGAACAAGGGCGTAATCGTCAAGGGTTATTGGATCCTTTAAATTTTCCAAAATCCAATACTCGGTTAGCGCTTCTTTTGGCTGAACTATATTTTTAATATCCTGCTTTCTAAAATCCCTTTTACTTTTGCCGATTGGCGTTTCTATAAACCCGTGGTGTTTCTCCGGTTTTCCCAAAACTAAAGCAATGTATTCTTTTTTTATCTTCCTCTCACTAAAAGCGTCTTTTAAATACTCATACATTTCCGGCGTTTTTGCTACGAGCATTACCCCGCTAGTGTCTTTGTCCAATCGGTGCACAATTCCCGGACGGTGCTTCTCACCGACTAAACTGATATCCTCTTTTCCGCCGGAGACGGATCCGCCTTTGGCGGAAAAATGATACAAAAGCGCCGAAGCCAAACTACTGCCCTTAAACCCAGCTCCCGGATGCACCGCCATCCCCGCGGGCTTGTCGATGATAAGTAATCCGTGATCATCGTATAAAACTTTCAAAGGAATATTCACCGCTTTCAATTCTTCTTTCTGCTGCGTGTTATGCGCTACGTGATATGTAATTTTATCCCCTTTCCGAACCAAAAACTTGCTTTCTAGAATTTTCTTGCCATTTACCAAAACCGCGCCCGCTTCAATCTCGCGCTGAATATGACTTCTTGAAATATCTTCTATTTGCTCTGAAAGATATTTGTCTAACCTAAGCTTCAAATTTTCTACAACACATTCTTTCTTCATATTAAATCGGGTCTGCGTTTTTTAGTTTTTTTAACTGCTTCCTTCTTCCTCCACTCTTCAATATTTTTATGATGCCCAGTTAATAAAATTTTAGGCACTCTTAATTGCTTTATCCGTAATCCTTTATCCTTAATTCTTAACACTTCCGGTTTGGTGTATTGCGGATATTCTAACAGATTATCAGTGAATGATTCTTTATCCGCTGACTCGTCTTTTCCTAAAACCCCTGGCCTAAGTCGCATAACAGCTTCTGCAATGGTAAGTGCTGGCAATTCCCCGCCCATTAAAACATAATTTCCCACGCTTACTTCTTCGTCTACAAACTTTCTAATACGCTCATCAAAACCTTCATATCTTCCACTAACTAAAACCAAATTGTCGTATTTAGACAAATGTTTTGCTGTTTTCTGATCAAATTTCTTTCCCTGTGGCGTTAATAAAATAATTCTAGTTTTTGAATTTTGGGACTTGTTATTTGCTGACTTTTGTATTGCACGATACAAAACGTCAGCTCTTAGCACCATTCCCACTCCTCCCCCATAAGGCCTGCCGTCCACCGTGCCTCTTTTGTCTATCCCGAATTTTCTTAAATCCACGGCCTTAATTTCCAAAAGCTTATTCTTTACCGCTTTTCTTACAATGCCAAAATTCTCCACAAAATCTTCAATGAATTTGGGAAACAAGGTAATAATTTTTATGGAAAGCTTGGATTGTTCGGCCATTTATGATTGCATTATACCATTTAAATAACCTCACCTACGGCCTGTGGGCCGAAAAAGTGAGGTTATTTATTTTTATATCTGTGCAGATCTGTGTAAAAAAAGATCTATAATCTAAAGTTTGAAGTCGTCAATCGCGTCCGAGCCGCTGTCTGCAGCCGGCGCAGAAGGAGCGCTTCTGCGAGGACCTCTGTGAGAACCTTCCGGTTCATAGATTTTGAGGTTCACTCTGGCTTTGTGTTTGGCACCCACGACTCTCAAAAGAGTGCGGATGGCTTTGGCGGTTTGGCCGCTACGGCCAATAACCTGACCCATGTCTTCGGGGTTTAGGTGCAAGGTGATCAACACACCCATCTCGTCAACTATGCGTTCGGTTTTGACGTCTTCCGGATGGTCAACCAAAGCTTTGACAATGTACTCAACAAACTCCTGGTCTTGTTCCATTGACATAAAGTTGTTCTGCTAAGCTTACGAATCTTTCAGGGATAGCAAACTAAAGGAGCTTCGACCTTTTAGGAATTTTAACCCTTGCTATCTGTATGGAAAAGTATAAATTAAATTTTTTAATATGTCAATTTTAAACCTTAAGGCAAAGCTTGGGGTTTATGTATGCATTTTATGCCGACGTTTCTTCTTTCTTTTCTTCGGGCGTTTCAGCTGCAACTTCCACTTTCTCCTTTTCAGGCTTTGATGCTTCCTTTGGTTTAACTTCAGCT
>CAZLQG010000025.1:0-12051 GCA_964561655.1 uncultured Candidatus Saccharibacteria bacterium
GCCATAACAAGTACTACGTCTCCGGGTTTTACTTCGGCTTTGAGTATTTTCTTAGCCTCTGCTTTGTTCAAAACTAACCTGACAGAATTTTTAATTTTCAATTTAGAATTTTCAAACTTTATAGCGTCAACAACTTTTTGAGATGTGATGTTAAAATCTTTGGGTTTTTCTCTGGCTGGGTAAATTTCGGAAATTAAAACTTCATCCGCGCTGCCAAACGCCCCCGCAAGATCTTTAAGCGTGGCCTGTGTGCGGGAAAAAGTGTGGGGCTCAAATACCGCCCAAATTTTGGAATTCGGATATTTTATCCGCGCGGCCTCCAAGGTAGCTTTAACGGCCGTGGGATGGTGGGCATAGTCATCGACAATGGTAATCTTGTTTTTAGTTCCTATTATTTCAAAACGCCGTTTTAAACCTTTAAAACTTAACAGGTTAAGTAAGATCTGCTCTTGCGAAAAGCCTAATGCTCTTAAAGCCGCGATTGCTGCAAGGCTATCATAAGCGTAAAGTTTTCCCGGAAGCTGGGTCTTGTATTGCTCGGCGATGGAAAGGATTTTAGCTTGCAAGTCTTTGGAAAACTGATTTTGTACATCAATCGTAGTATAATTGCCGTCATATTTGATGTTGACGGCTTTAAAATCTGCATCGTTTTCTATGCCAAAACTTACTTTTGCAACTTCTGTATTTTGCGCTAGCCTGACTAAATTAATATCATCGGCGTTGTAAACCAAAAGGCCATCGTCAGGCAGGTTTGCTATTAAAAGCTCAAATTCCCTTTCCAAATCTTCAAAAGACTTAAACAAATCCGGATGGTCGTATTCCAAATTAGTTAAAACCAAAATGTCCGGTTTATAGTATTGGAATTTTGGCGTTGGATCGTCGAATTCCGATTTATATTCGTCCCCTTCAAACGCAAAATAATGTCCGTCGCCCAAATGAAAGTTAATATTGTCCTGCTGAAATACCCCGCCAGTCAAAAATGAGCTGTCTTCCACATTTTTCAGAATAAAACCTAAAAGCGCCGCTGTTGTGGATTTTCCATGCGTGCCTGTAACCACCATGCGCAAATGATTTTTTGATAATTCATAAACGAATTCAGGAAAGCCAACGTGAGGCAGCTTATTTTTATAAATGTATTTAACTTCAGGATTAGTTAAATCTTCGCCCGCGGAGATTATGTATAAATCCGCTTTGATTTTTTTTATATTATCCTCGCTGTATCCTTTAAAGTAATCGATCCCATGTTCATTCAGCACGTCCAAAGAAGGGCTGTAAGCTCTTTTAGAGTCACTGCCGAAAACTTCAAAATCCGATTGCTTGGCCATGGCCGCAACCGCGGACATGGCAATGCCGCCGATACCTATAAAATATACGGATTTTATTTTTTCTATATCAATCATTCTTGACCTTTTTTTCCTTTAATAGCTGTTTAATTTTTGGCAAATATTCCTCCGCGGATTTCCTCCCCACCAAGTAAATCGCTTTTGTCTGCTTAAAATCAGCGAAGTGCATATACAAGATTCTTTTCCAACCCGGAACAGCAACCATTTTCGGTTTTATCATTAAATCACAGTCAAAAGTGTCGAAATTTCTATCTACGTTCTTTTGGGCTTTTAGCGACAAATCCATAGCTCTTCCTAAAACTGCGAACATGTTTGGAAATCGTGAACTGTCCGTGGCTTCTTCGGCTTCTGAAAAATAGCTGAAGTAGCGATTTTTTTCCAGTAGCTTTCTAATTTTTTTCCACATATTTTCCGCCTGCTTAACCATAAATATTTTTTTTATTAAATCCGAACTTTTTTTCACGCCCAATTCCAGAGGGCCGAAAATCCTCTCGGTTGGAGTTAAGTTTATTCCAACTGCTATGTCTATACCGGCTGCTTTTACCACATTGCCGGGAACAACGTTTAAAAGCCCGCCGTCAACCAAGTCCCAATTTCCCCATTTCATCGGCTCAAAAATTCCAGGAATAGCACAAGAAGCACAGGCAGCCCTTGCAATGTCCCCCATGCTTAAGACAACTTCCCTGCCGTTATAAATGTCGGTGCATACAAAACCCATTAAAGGCCTTACATCTTCGAACTTATGCTCGTTGGTTAGGCGCCTAAGCTCCTCTTCAAATTTTTCCAAATTATAAAGCCCGTTTTTAAGGCTACTTCTCTCGATTAAAGAAAACAAATACTCCTTATTCAATTTTAAAGCTGTTGATTTCAATTCGGACAGTGTACCGCAAGCGTACGCCGCTGCTACTATGCAGCTTCCGGAGGTCGCGGCAATATAATCAATCTTGATTCCTTCTTCGTCTAGAACTTCCAGAAATCCAATATAAAAAACTGAACGGGCTGAAGCTCCGCTAAAGGCTAATCCCAAAGTTGGCCTTTCGAATCTTTCCATTATTTAATCAATCCTAAAATAATTTTGGCAATTTGATTTGCGGCTCCGCTGGGCATAATTTCGGAGATATTCTTTTTAATCTGGTTCTGCAGCAGATGCTCAAAAAGCAGACGCCTGATAAGTTTTATTAAAACTTCTTTGTTTAAGACTTTTTGCGGTATCACAACGGCCGCTTTTTTTTGCATAAGATACACCGCATTGGCTTCTTGATGGCTGTTAGGCATAGGCACAATAATCGCCACTTTTTTAAGGACCGAGAGTTCGGTAATGGTGGAAAGCCCTGCTCTAGCCAGCACAATATCGGCTGCAGAATAAGCTTCGGCCATTTTTGACGTGAATTCTAAAGGATAGTAATTTTCGCTTTTTTGCGTTTTTAGCTTGCCTTTGCCTGTAATATGAATAATCTGCACAATTTTTGAAAGCTCAGGCAAAGCTTCCTTAATCAGCTCGTTTAAAAATTTAGCTCCGGTTCCCCCGCCTAATACCAAAAGTGTCGGAAAATCTTTTTTTAAATTAAAAACCTTAAGGCCATTTTCCCTGCTTGAAAATTTTAGCTTGTCCCTGAAAGGATTACCGGTTAAAACAACTTTCTCTTCAACCTTTTTCTTGTAAAACAGTCCGAAACTGCCGGAAAAGTCTTTGAGTGATTTTTTAAACGTCACGGTTATTTTTTTAGCGGGAATTTGGCATAAACTATTAGCCAAACTTGGCAAATAATCCTGCTGATGCACTACGCAAGGGATTTTTAAAAGCCAAGCTGCCCAAATAAGCGGCACCTGAACGAAACTGCCTGTTCCAAAAACCGCCCGCGGTTTATGTTTTTTTAAAATCCGAAATGATTTTATAAACCCGGCAATTACCCAGAATGGGGTAAAAATATTTTTTAAACTAAAATACCGCCTCCATTTGCCGGAAGGCAAAGAAATAAAATCAATGCCCGCTTCTTCCGCCAAAACGCGCTCCGGGCCTTTTTTAGTGCCCACATACAGAAAACTCGACTTGGGTTTGGTTTTTTTTATTTCTTCGGCTACCGCTAACAGCGGAGTCACGGGTCCGCCGCTGCCGCCGCCGACAAACAAAATTTTCATATTATTTGGTTATATACGTTTATGGTTTCTCTGGCTGTATTCTCCCAAGAATAAATCAGACTTCTTTTTAAAGCGTCTTCTTGTAATTTATTGTAAAACAAACCGTCATTGACCAGCAAATTCATTTTCTCGGCTATGTCTGCTGGGTTATTCGGCTCAAAATAAATTGCCGCGTTGTCATAAATTTCGTTAAACACCTTTATGTTGGAGACTATTAAAGGCAGGCCAAAAGTCAGGGCCTCTACTCCGGGCAGACCAAAGCCTTCATGCAAAGAAGCGCTCACAAAAGCAAACGCGTTTTGGTATAAAGCCGCTAAATCTTCATCATCCACGCCGCCGGTAAAAATAAGCCTGTCTTTATGCTTAATCTCCATTGCCTGAAATTTAATCTCGGGATAATGGGGATCTGCTTTGCCGGCAATAACCAAATCCATATCGTACTTATATTTAAATAGAAAATTATCAAAGCCTTTTGTAAGCCCTGTGATATTCTTTTTTCTTTCCAAAACCCCGACAAAAAGAAAATAAGGTCTTTTAATTAAATATTTGTCTTTAACTTCACTGGCTTGTTCTTGGCTCAGTTCTGGACTTAAAAAAGAGGCTTCGTAAATTACCTTAATTTTTTCGCTCGGAATTTTGAAATAATTCTGAATATCTTCTTTTGAAGCCTCAGAGACCGTAATTACATTTTTTGATTTTTTTATTGCCGTTGTTATTACGCGTTTATAGGCCAAAAAATAAGGTAACCGACTTTTTTTTGCTCCGCTGATTTTATGGTGCACCACATCATGGATAGTTACCACAAACGGTCGTTTGTAAAAAATTGGCACATTAAAATTTGGAAAATGAATTAAATCCAATTTGAATTTATTCAGCAACCTCAAAAACAGGGTTTGTTCGCCAAAAGAATAGTGTCTAAATTTTGCGTTGACCAATTTGGTATTAGGTAGTTTTTTAAGCTGGCTTAGCTCACCAGGATCCGACTGGTTAGGGTTAAAAAATAAAAAATAAAAATTCTGGCCATCTAGTTTTGGGATTCTTGAAGCAAGCTCAAAAACATAACGGCCGATTCCGCCGTGAAGTCTGCCGAGCATTCGAATGTCAATTCCTATCTTCATGCTTTGATGGTTAATTAAACTTAATACCTGCAAGGACGTACGATTTCCAGAGTCTCGCCCCGTAGCTCCGCCAAAGGCGGATGGTATCGGGGTCAATGCCGATTCGTTTCATTTTAAACTGATTCCAAACCTTCTAAAACTTGGCTGGCCGTTAATTTCCAGTTAAAATTTAAAGCTTGCTGCTTGCCTTTTAACACTAATCTTTGTTTTAAGGTTTTGTCCAACAGCGCCGTTTCTAAGGCTCTGATTATGCTGTTTTTATCATACGGGTCAATTAAAATTCCGGCGCTGCCGACAACTTCCGGCAAAGCCGTAATCTGGCTTACTATCACCGGCACGCCGCAGGCCATAGCTTCCAGCGGCTGAAAACCAAAACCTTCGTAAAAACTCGGGTAGACCAAAGCTTTGGCCATTTTTATAAGCGCGGCCTTATGCTCTTCTTTAACGTAGCCGATATATTTAATTTTGTGTTTCTTTAAATTTTCTTCTATCAGTTTAAAAACTTTTTTGTATTTCCACCCCTTTTTTCCAGCAATGACCAAAAAAGCTGGGTGTTTCAAATTTTCAAAAGCAGCTATTAAACCGGCAAGATTTTTTCTCGGCTCAATCGTATTTAAAAACAAAAAATAATCACCGGGCAGTCCGTAAAAATTTCTCGTCTCCCTGAGTTTAGCCAGAGAAATGTCCGGATTAAAAGTTTTTATATCCACTCCCGGATATGCAACTCTGATTTTTTCAGGACTTACTTGAAATAAGCGGATTAAATCAAGCTTGGTATATTTTGACACAGCAAAAATTAGGTCAGCTCTTTTAAAAACACTTCTGTAATTTAGAAAATGATGCCAAAGATTTCTTTTAAAATTATAAAATTCAGGTGTGACCAGCGGTGAAAGATCGTGAACTGTAATAATAAGCTTTTTGTTTTTTGCGATGTTAAACTGGTTCAGATTCGGCATAAACAGGCAGTCAAAGTCACCGGCAAACCTTTCCAAAGAGATAGTGTTAAATTTGAGCCCCAAATTTAAAAGTTTATTGGGGATTTTAGTAGATACAATTTTGGAGTTAAGAAAATCAAAGTTATGCTCTGGCTGCTTGCCCCGAGAATTAAAAAAAAGCGTATACTGATTTTTTTTGTCCAAAGCCAGCAAATGTTCCAGCAAATTGATGGTGTAATTTTCCACTCCCGAAACCGTGCCGCTTTGCAGACTTCTTAAATCTACGACAATACGCATAATTTAAAATTGAAAATTAAGTTTTATAGGTTAGAGTAACTTGGCATAACTTGAAGCTTGTCCCGTAGCTCGCCGAAGGCGATGGTACTGGGGTCAACCGCTATTTTCATATTTTTTTATTTTCCTTTTCCTAACACAAAACTGTAAAATTGCTTCTTAAACTCAATCTTGGTAAATTTTTTAACGTGATTTTGCATTTTATCCAATTGATATTTTTGAGCGTTCCAGTCCAAGATAATTTGTGTAATTTTCCTTTTATCATAGGCCTCAAAGAGTTCTCCTGTTACACCGGGCACAACTGTTTCCAAACTGCCACCCTTAGCAATGCCAATCGTGACCGTGCCGCAGGCCGCGGCCTCTAGGGGCATCAGGCCAAAATCTTCAATTTGCGGGTAAATAAAAGCCAAAGCCCCGCTGTATTCGTCTCGCAATTGCTCGTCATCTATTGCGCCTAAAAATTTAATGTTGGGTTTGGCAATGGATTTTAAATATTTTTCCTGCCTGCCGATGCCAACTACATGAAGCGGTAAATCAAGCTCGTTAAAAATTTCCACTATAAGGTCGTTTTTCTTGTGAGCTTGGAGTCTACCGGCGAGCAAAAAATAATCTGATTTTTCTCTCGTAGGATACCAAAAATTAATATCAATGCCGGGATTTATTACCGTACTAGTACGCTGGTAATATTTTTGGATGCGTTTTTGGACCTCTTGGGAATTGGCAATAAAATGCGCTACTCCCTGCGCGCCTTTAAAATCCCATTTTCTCATCCCAACTAAAAAAAGTTTTACGAAAGCTCTAAATATTTTAGGAACTTCTTGATTTATATAATCTTTATCGCTCCATAAAAACCTTATTGGGGTATGGCAATAACTTATGTGAATAATTGATTTTGGAAGTTTAATATTCTTAATAAAACCGGAACTGCTAGATGCTACGACATCATATCGTGATAAATCCAGCGACCTTACAGCTAAGGGTATTAAAGGCAAAAAAAATTTAAATTTGGGTATAAAATTATAGATTACTTGAAGCCAAGAAGTCCTTATGTCCCAATCTTTATATCTTTCTTTAAATTTTTTATCCAGAACCAAAGTATAGACCGGCGCATCGGGAAAAATTTCATGCAGCTGCTCCATTACCCTCTCCGCCCCGCCGTATTGGGTAAAGCTATCATGCGCTAATGCTATATTCATCTTTAATAATCCTCCCTAGATTTCCTGACAAAAAATAACAGCCAAAATGACTTGGCTAAAATTTTTATATCCAGCCACAAAGACCAATTTTCAATATAATAGGTGTTAAGACGAATTTCCTCTTCATAAGGCAAATCCGGCCAGCTATGCTGGACAATTTGGGAAAGTCCGAAAATTCCAGGCTTAATACTAAACATTCTGCGATAACGATTTCTGTAGCGCTCGACTTCATCTAAAACATGCGCCCTTGGCCCTACCATACTCATATTACCAATAAGCACATTCCAAAACTGAGGAATTTCGTCAAGTTTGGTTTTCCTGAGGATTTTTCCTATCTTAGTTACTCTGGGATCACCTTTAATCTTTAAAAACGGAGAACCTTCGCCTCCCCTGTCGTTTTTTTTCCAAAGTTCCTTCCTGACTTTTTCCGCCTCCTCTCCGCCATATTCTTCTCCCACGCTTAGATGGCTATACATGGTTCTAAATTTGTAGAACTTAAAATCTTTTCCCCTTCCTCCGCGTAAGGCTGCATAAATCACCTTGCCCTTACTGTTTAGTTTAATCGCAATCGGTATGATTAAAAAAAGCGGGGAGATTAAAATAAGACAAATCGCGCTTGCCATAATATCTAAAATTCTTTTTACAACTTTTCCCCAGCCGTCCAAAGGCGTATTTTTAAGACTGATTACGGGAAAGCCTTTAACACTGTTCACTTCAATCACATTCCTTTGAACTTCAAATAAATTGGGCAAAAAACTGAATGCCAAGCCTTTATTTCTGCAAAAATCAACCAATTTTAAATTTTGTTCGGTAGTTAAGTTTGGATTGGTCTGCAGAATTTCGTCCACCTGTGAATTAATATATAATTCTTCCAGTTCGACAAAAACCTCGGAATTGTAGTCCAGCCTACCGGTTATTTCGTAACCGTGCTTTTTATTTCTAAAAAATTTATCTAAACTTTGATCCTCACCGCTTCCGCTTATAAAAACTAATTTATGAAGACCTATACCTTTTTTAAATAAAATAATTTGTATGAATTTTAGAATTAGTCTCCCAAAAATCACTAAAGTTAAACCCAACCCCCAAGTCGCTAAAATTATAAACCTTGACGGAAAAATAGTCTGATCAAAAAAATACAGCAAAACGATAATTAAAAGCCCCAAAGACACGCCTATGACAACCTTGCCCAGTTCAAGCCCAAACTTTCTTGTGCCCCTCAAGTTATAAAGTCCTAAAAAAGCAAATATTATTAAAATCGCAGGAACTAACTTAAAAATAACCGAAAAAAAGTTTCTTAACTCTAATTGATAAATAATGGGACCGACAATATCTGTAGAATATTGCCTCAAATAAAAAGAAGCTGCGCCGGCGAGCAGTAACATAATGCCGTCCACTGGAATCGAGGCAATATTAAAAGCTAATTCACTTTTTTTCATGACAAAACCCTGTTTATTATACCATAAACACGAAATATCCAAAACCCCTGGCTTAAGCCAGCCAACAAAATGTTTACCTTATTATATTTGTTTTGTTTAGTTCTTTCTGTAAAAAATCGCCGGGGTCAACAAGTCAATCACTTGAGTAAAACCGCTTTGGTACGATTCAAAAAGCAGACTTGCCTTATTTTGACACTTGGGACACGGGTTAGTTGTTGAACTTTCGGACTGTATTTTGACCTCATAAATAATTTGCTTGGCTGACTGTTTACTTAAGCGCCCTAGATTAAAAGTTAAAATCTTGGTTGCAACGTCATAACTATATTCCCCTACTCCCGGCTGGCCGTAGACAAAAATCAGAGGTACCCCGTCAACTACGGCCTTCCAACCGTCACTCGGCTGGTTAAAATTCATTAAGTTATCTTTTACTATTACGTTTAAGGCATCGCCGGTTCCGTTCAAATTGCACAAGTTAACCTCGTAAGTTAAAACATCGTCTTCTCTGAAGTTTCTTTCAAGCGGCAAACCTTGAAACTTGCCGTCGCAATCTTGATTTGGCTGTAACTTTCCACTAATTGCCCGTAAATTTTTGTCCGAAGAAGACAAGTTTGGGCTGCCAGAAGACGTTGGAGGCACAACTGGGGGAACATCAGGACAACTAGTTAAACTTACCCCGCCTAAAAAGTTTTGTGTTGCCGGAACTTTAAAACCGTCTCCTCCTAAACTTTCCACCCAATAATAATAGAAATTATTAGAACTTACTGTCGTATCTGTAAAGCTAGTTCCCTCGTAGGAAATTTTATAAGGAGCAATTGGTAATTGTCCGTTAATGCTTCTAAAAATATGATACTTAGTAGCATTCGCCCCCGCGTTCCAGGTCAGGCTGATACTACTGCAATTGTTAGCCGTTGCTCTAACATTAGTCGGGTTTCCTATCACTTCTGCCGAAACCTGATAGTTGACTAACAAAGCTCGCGGACTATTGCTGGCGTTTGGATCTGTTACGGTAACAGTACAGTTGAAAGTGCCGATATTGGAAGGGGCATCAACTGATACAGCTAAGTTTGTATTGGAATTTGGACTAAGATTGCCGGAACTTGGACTAACGTGACACCAGTTCTGGTCAGTGGTGGCATTCCAGGATAGATTAGCGTTTCCAGTGTTCCACAGATTAATGGTTTGAGAGGAAGGAGTTAGACTTCCGGAGGTTGCAGAAAAAGACAAGGATGTCGTGCTTAAATTAATGGTTGGTCTGCTAATACTTATTACGCTATAAGTTATTACGGCGTTCTGGGGACTATTTTCCGCCTCTGGCGAAGTAATGGTAACAACACAATAAAACGTTCCAACATTGGAAGGGGCATCAACTGAAAGGTTAACCAACTCAAAGGCCCCGCCAAATAACGTACCGCCAATACTAGCAGAATTATTTTGACCGTTAATTCTACACCAGCTTTGATTAGTCCTACCAGTCCAAGTCAGACTCTGAGTTCCGCTATTTCGAATCCTTAAAGTTTGTGGCGCGGGCTGACCTTCTCCCGTGACACCTGAAAAGTTAAAATTATTAACGTTTAAACTAAGCAGGGCTCTCGCAGGTTCTAAGACGGTATACCGAACGTTAAATTGTCGCGGACTATTGCTGGCGTTTGGATCTGTTACGGTAACAGTACAGTTGAAAGTGCCGATATTGGAAGGGGCATCAACTGATACAGCTAAGTTTGTATTGGAATTTGGACTAAGATTGCCGGAACTTGGACTAACGTGACACCAGTTCTGGTCAGTGGTGGCATTCCAGGATAGATTAGCGTTTCCAGTGTTCCACAGATTAATGGTTTGAGAGGAAGGAGTTAGACTTCCGGAGGTTGCAGAAAAAGACAAGGATGTCGTGCTTAAATTAATGGTTGGCTTTGGTTTTTCTTGTATGACCAAATATACGGATCTACTAACTTCAGAAATACAATTACCCCCGGATTGTGAGCAGGCTGTAGGATATTCTTTTGCTCTAAAAGTCATTCGGTAGGTTCCCGGCTGGACTGCTCCCGTGTTTTCAACCATAACAAAGGGTTGGTAGGTAAAATTAGAAACTATATTCCAGGTTAACTGACTAGAAGGGCTTGAATCATGGTTCGGCATTAAGGTGCATTTAGCGCCTGCCGGACAGCCCTCAAAACTCCAAGTAACCACAGTATTAGGATATCCCGAACTTCCCTGGTCCGTGCAATTAGGCTCACCTGCTCCGGGCCAACAGCCTGAGCTGAAGACCCAACGAACATTCATCCGTAAATCAACCCACTCTCCTTGATTTAAATTAATTGTAGAGGCCGGATAAAAATTCCAGGCGATATCATACTTTGTATAATCGATATTCAAACTAAAATAACCATCTGAAGCCAAAGCCTGCTTAGGAGAAATCAAAATTAAGCTTACTAAAGTAGCAATAAAAACTGCATAAATTTTAACCGCTTTGTTCATTGTGATAATTCTTTCTTGACGTAAATTAATTTTATCCCAGTTTGGTCTTCAGCCAGAGAAGTAAATTCGATTTCTACATCTTCAAAGCCCCTGGTTGCAAAAATCTTTTCTTGACCGGACTGCTTTAAACTATTAACTTGCCAATTGTTGGATTCTAAGCTTTGCACATATAAATCTTTAACTAGCTCAAGAGGGTTGGCCGAGTCATATTTTACCAGACTCAACGTTTGTCCGTCTGAATAAGTGGTAGTTTTGGAAACCTCTAGTCTGGACAACTCCAACATTAATTCAACAGGATAACGCGGCGGATAAGTCTGAAAACTTTGGATCATTGGAATTCCTCTTCCCGGCTCAGATTCAACTTGCTGATAACCATATATCAATAGTGCAGCAACACACAGCAAACCTACAATTACTAAACTGATTATAGTTTTGACGAATTTATCTGAAAATAAAGACTTTCCATTTGCCTGCACTGAAGTAGCCGCTTGCTTTGCCTCTATTCCTAAAGTGATATCACTGTTGTAGACACCCAGTTTTCCAATTTTTATTTTTGTCGTCTTGAGGAGACCTTTGGTTTCCCCACTTTTTCTATAAATACTCAAATCATACAAACCTTCTTTGGTCTTTAAGAAGAATTTGCCGTCAGAAGCAGTCTTAGCTTTTGCCACCACTACCGGTAAACCGACCGGTTTAAGTTCTAACAACAGATTTGCAAGCAAGTAATGGGAGTCTTTATCGTAGATCCTCCCCCACAGCCGTGCCGGGGGGCGCAAGATACGAGCTATCGCTATTACCAAATAAATTATAAACAAAAACCAGTAAACTAGAGAATTGCTAACCATGGCGGAAGCCAAGGTTAACACTAAGCCGAAATAAAATAGAAAACCGAGGCCGTAATTTATAAACTGATGTAGGCGCGGATGGAACTTAATCAGTTTTTGCTTGGCATATTGATTCCAGTCAAATCTTATCGGGTCCATAGGAATGTTCGGGGCCACCACTTCTGACTGCTCAGAAATGGTAAATGCTTCACCGTGATATAACTGACTAAAAATTTCATCGCTCGGTCCAGGTATGCGCGGAGGAGGTAAATCATAGATTGTCTTGGAAGCCTT
>CAZLQG010000026.1:0-4761 GCA_964561655.1 uncultured Candidatus Saccharibacteria bacterium
ACATTACCGATTTTTTGGAGTACTGTGAAATCGGCAAAAATCAGAGCCAAAGGACTATAAAAAACTACGACCACTACTTGCGCCGCTTTGCCTATTTTGCCAACAGCAAGGGGGTTCAAGATCCAAAAAAAATTGACCTCAATTTAATCAAAGGCTACCGCTTGTACTTAAACAGATTGTCTGATAAAAATAATCGCGGCTTAAAACTCATCACTCAAAATTACCACCTGGTTACGCTGCGCGCATTTTTAAAATATTTAATTAAGCAAGATGTGGAAACTCTGGCGCCGGAAAAAATTGAACTGCCTAAAAACCCGGCCCGGCAAGTCGATTTTTTGGAGGCTGAAGAGTTAAAAAGATTGTTTGAAGCAGTAAAAAAAGAAAAAAATGAGTTGCTACGATTACGCGACGAAGCGGTTTTGCAGACGCTTTTTTCCACCGGTTTGCGCGTGAGCGAACTAACTGGTTTAAAAAAAGACCAAATTAACCTAAAACGCGGAGAATTTACTGTGCGCGGCAAGGGCGGGAAACTGCGCGTGGTATTTTTGTCTGATGACGCAACCGATGCTCTAAAAAGATACCTGGAAAAGCGCGACGACAACAACAAAGCCTTATTTATAGCTCACTCCAAAGTCGGGCAGTCTATTGAAAAAGAGATTGAAAGTTTCGCTTCAGATTCAAATCTTAAATCTAAAATCCCTGCCCTGAGCTTGCCGAATGGGTTAAATCATAAATCTGGTTTAACCCCCAGAAGCATTCAAAGAATTATAAAAAAATACGCCCGCGCCGCAGGGATAGTGAAAAAAATTTCTCCCCATACTTTAAGGCATTCATTCGCGACTGATTTGCTGCAAAACGGAGCGGACATAAGAAGCGTCCAAAGTATGCTCGGCCATGCCAGCATTACTACGACCCAAATTTACACCCATATTACCAACCAAGGCCTAAGGGAAATTCACAAAAAATTCCATAGCCGAAAAAACTAATCAAGTAATAATAATTTCAGCCAACCCTCTCCCTCTCACGAAAAGGGAGAGGGATTATAATAATTGACTTAATAATACAAACTTCATAAGCTCACTATGGTATGGGGGCAAACTTAAAAGCCCGCGTCTTTTCAAACGCGGGCTTTTATGAAGCACTTTCTTCGTTCTCCATCTTCTTTCTTTATTTCTTAATAATCTCTATACGTACCATTTATACTCGCTCATGGTGCGCATGGCTTCTTCCATGTCTACCTGGAAGTCAGCCTGAGCTTCCTTACTATACTGCGTCAGAGGTAAAGCGCAGTATGGGCAAACGCCGGGCTTTTCCCTGCTATGCCCGCAAGTATCGCACATATACATATAAAAATTTTGCATTTCCCTCACCTCCTAACATTTAAGGAAAAACCTATTTGATTTTTCTTTTTTTATTAAAGTGCGACTCTCTACATTACGGTTTAACTCCTAAGAAGATATTTGTCAACCCCATTAAATAGGGCTTAAAATATAAGCAATATTTAAAATAAGATGTTTGCCTTTAAAATAGCTTTTATTTAAAACATTTTTATTCAACGGGGTCAAGCTGTTCTGTGCACAAAAAGTGAATTTCCTGCTGAAATAAAGTGGATAAAAAATATCCGGTAAAAACCGGATATTTATGTATGGTGACCTCGGCCCCAGTAGAATGCGCTTCGCGCCTCTACGGGGCAAGTAGGATTCTCAAATCCATAAAATCACCATACACCTTTGAACCAGACAGGCCTGCGATTTATTGTGGCAGACTTATGGCGATCTCGGGAGGATTCGAACCTCCGACCTTCAGCTCCGCAAGCTGACGCTCTATCCAACTGAGCTACGAGACCAAACCATAAATCTGCCACAACCAAATCCGCAAGTTTACCCTATAGCGAAGCCTTAGCTTCTGCTTCAGGGCTGACGCTCTATCTTCACCCCGCCCCAGTTTCCCTAAAATATCTCACAGAGTTTGATGATGATTGCTGCAAAAATAATCTAAAGAGATATCATTACGTACGGAAACTGGGGCGGGGCAAGACTGAGCTACGGGGCCATGGTGACCTCGGTAGGAATCGAACCTACATCAGCGGCTTAGAAGACCGCGGCTCTATCCATTGAGCTACGAGGCCAAAAAATAATATTAAACTACTTGATTTTAACATAAATTTCTGGTGTAATCAATGTATGGAACGAGTGCAAAAATTTATAAGCCAGTCTGGACTGGCCAGCAGAAGAAAAGCCGAAGAGTTTATAAAGTCCGGCCAAGTCTTTATTAATGGTAAAAAGGCCCGCCTTGGAGATAAAGTTGACCCGGAAAAAGATATCGTTAAAGTTTACGGGAAAATAATAAAGCCGACTGGCGGTGAAAAAATATATTTAATGCTGAACAAGCCAAAAAATTATGTGGTTACAAAAACGGATCCCCAAGGCAGAAATACAATTTATAAATTATTGCTGGAAGATATAAGAAATAAAGTCTGGAAT
This sequence comes from uncultured Candidatus Saccharibacteria bacterium, assembly GCA_964561655.1. Lineage (GTDB taxonomy): Bacteria > Patescibacteriota > Doudnabacteria > UBA920 > UBA920 > CAZLQG01. The sequence continues at coordinate 2,484 of CAZLQG010000026.1, forward strand.
GTTGGCCGCTTGGACTATAAAACAGAAGGATTGATGTTGCTTACAAATGATGGCGAACTTACCAACCAGCTTACCCATCCCTCTTTTGAGCACGAAAAGGAATACGAGACAGTCACCTCCAAAGAGCCAACTCAAAACCAATTGGAAAAGCTGGAAAAAGGTATAAAACTTGCTACGGGGACAACCTCTCCGGCTAAAGCGCGGTGGAAAAACGATAAACTCTACATAAGCATTCATGAAGGGAAAAAGCACCAAATCAGAAGAATGCTCAACGCCGTCCGTTTAGATGTCCTAAATTTAAAGCGCGTCCGCATTGGCAAACTAAAACTGCCTGCCGACCTCCCGCCGGGAAAATATAAAAAAATAAAAAAAGAAGAAATTATATAAACCCAGGCTCTTCTAGATTAGGTTTTATTTCGGGATCATTCTGAAATTGGGGTTTCCCCAACAAATCTTTTACAGTCATTTCGTTAATTTTCCAATCCTTTTCATTCTTCCCGTTTTTAATATTTATATTGCACAAAATAGTATTTTCACGCAAAATACCCAATACCAACAAGGCCCTCATCATTTGGCGGCAATCCAGACAAGGATGAAGCACATCATCTTCCGTATCTTCAACGTGTGTTTCCCTTAAACGGCTGATGTCTGTCTCTTTGGAAAAGGTAATTATTGCAGGAATTAATTTTACATTGCCATCCAAGGCTGCTTGAACAGCAACCCGTTCAGCGCATCTTTTATTTGCTCCTGTTGCCGGAGGCTTTTTTTCTTCTGGGGTCCAGTTCGCGCCATTATATAAATCATATATAAAATTCTTGCCTTCCAAATCCGCAGCCATTAAAGAACAACCAACATGAAACCCCCGATAGGACTTAGCTAATTTCCAAGCCTCTCTAGCTTTTTCGATAAATTCCCTTCTATGCGCCCTGAAATACCGCAAATGTTGTTCCATCCCCCTTACCAATTCAGTATTTTCTATAGACGGTAATTTTTCAAATTTGGGAAAATTGTTTGAAGATATTTCTCTACTCATACCTAAAATTATAACTCATACTAAAAGCCCTTTTTTGGCCTCTCCCCCCGCTCTGGCCTGCAAGTTGTCTGATAACGCTCCAGCCGAATAGCGGGCGGGCGGTTTATTTTTTGCTTTTCACCTTTTCTATTTCAGCGATGATGTTTTGCAAGCGGTTTTCTATCTTCATCAGATTATCCTGGGTCTTTTGGTCTAGCACTTCTTCCGCCAAATCTTCCTTTTGGATTTCATCTATATCTTCCTGAATCTCCTCTACGTCTTCGCCTAAGCCTTCCATTTCTTCCTGAATATCTTCCACATCTTCCTGAATTTCATCTATGTTCTCTTCCACTTCCTGCAAGCTCTGGCTGGTTTTATTTACCGCCATTTGAATAAAAATGGCCAAATAAATGGCTTCCAAAGAAACCGCGGTTGTCAAAACCAATAAAATCCGGTCATAGCTTACGCCAAAAATATTCAAAGCAAAAATTATCACAAACAAAATTGTGTGGACAATTAAAGAAAGAGTGGAGCCAATCCAGTCCATCGCCATATAAGGAATATCTTTGAGATATCTGTACTTATATTTTTCCTTATTACCCTGCTGTTTGTCTTTGCCTTTGTCCGTAGCCATAACAATAATTATTGATAATTATTAATAATCACGCTTATTTTAACACTTTTATGTAAAAAAATCTATCCCTTAGATAAATTTATGGTATAATTATTTTAAATCATCCGACAAACCAAAAGGTCGAAAATAAAACAATTAAAATTTTATTATGAAATCAAAAAATACCTTATTAATCGTGCTAATAATTGTTCTAGCCATGGTCGCGGTTGTCCTAGTCCGAAACGACAAAAAACAGGCGGAACAAGCCGCACTGCTCAGTTCCTCCAGCCAACCTTTAACCGAAACTGAAGACGGCCAGTTGGTGGCGCCTTCTGAAATTAGCGATAGCGTCTCTAAGCAAGTCAGCCAAAACGGCGATGTTGACCAAATTGTCAACGCCATTCTGTCGGACTCTGCGCAGGACTTAGAGGCCGCGCAAGCGGGCGATGAGGACCTGGACACTTTAAACCAGGATAATTCATTAATTAACCCGGACGACATCTACAATGCCAATGAATTCTAAAATTTTAAAATTCGCCCTCGGCCTAGCGGCCTTTTCCATGCTGGCGCCCGCCGCGGTCGCGGCCCAAAGAGCGCCGGCGGAAAGAGACGCACAGAACCAGAATACGCAAAACGAAAATCCGGTACAAAAT
>CAZLQG010000026.1:4861-10303 GCA_964561655.1 uncultured Candidatus Saccharibacteria bacterium
ATTTTGTGGACACGATACACCAGGCTATCCAAACCAGGAAAGCGGCCGTTGACGCCGCGGTGAAAACCTTTAGAAACGGGATTGATACGCTCGCACAAAAAAGACAACAGGAACAGGAAGCTGCCATAAATGCTTTTAAAACCGCAACACAGGCTGCCATTAACAAAGCCAAAGCCGCCTGCGCAGCCGGCGAAGACGCCGCAACTATTAAGCAAACATTTTTGTCCGAAATGGAAGCCGCCAAAAACGTTTTGCAGGAAGCAAGAAAAAACCTTGAAGACGACAAAGCGGAAATGGAAGCGTTAAAAACCACAAGGAATAACGCGCTTAAAGCCGCCCAAGAAACCTTTAGACAAACTATGGAACAAGCAAGGGTTCAGCTTAAAGCCGCGCTTGGATCTACAACTGAATAAACATCATTCTTATTAAAAAAACTTCCCCGCTTGGAGGAGTTTTTTTATTGATGATAAATTATCGTTTGGTCCGGTGAAATGTAAGTTTTAGACTTCATAAACTTCTTTGCCAACATGGAAACTATTGTAACAATCAGCGCGCCAAAAAAAGCCGGACCGAATCCATCCACGTTAAATCCTTTTATAAAGCTTGCTGCCCAAAATACTATTCCGTTTACAATCAACAAAAAGAATCCGAATGTGACAATACTAAACGGAAAAGTTAAAATCTTCAAAACTATTCCCAAAGTTGCATTTAAAATTCCAAGGATAATTGCTACAAGTACCGCTGTCCAAAAACCGGCCACGGAAAGCCCGGGCACAATGTTCGCGGCCAGCATTACCGCAAGCGCGTTGATGATAATACGAAATAATAAAAACATAACCCATTCATTATAACATAGGCTTTCAAAATTAATAACTGCCTTTTTAGGCGATTTTTTGCTATGATATAAAAAATAATAATTATCTTTTTTATGCTAAAAATTGAAGATTTGGGGGTTATTTTAGAAAAGACCGAGTCAGACTTTGAAAACCAAGCGGTATTAAATCCGACCTGTCTGCTGAAAGACGGCATTGTGCATATGTTTTACCGCGCGGTCAGGGAAAAAAATTACTCCAGCATAGGATATTGCCAGCTGAAAAACCAAAAAGTGATATCGCGACTTAACCGTCCCTTATTGGAACCCGAATTTTTTTTTGAACGGCACGGGATGGAAGATCCAAGAATAGTGCAAGTAGATGATACTTACTACCTTTTCTACACGGCTTATGACGGCAAGGATGTACGGGCAGCTTACGCAACTTCCACGGATTTGGTCCATTTTAAAAAACAGGGCTTAATCTGCCCCACAATAAAATACCGCGAAGCAATAAAAATCCTCAGCGACTCTAAGCTACCGGATCGGTATTTTTGGTATGAAACCCATTACGAACAGACCATCGGACCTGGCGTGTTATTGTGGGAAAAAGATGTTTTTCTTTTTCCCAAAAAGTTCAATGGAAATTTTTTGCTGGCTCACCGCATTATGCCGGGCATCCAACTAATTTCCTTTAAAGACTTTTCCGACTTGACGATAGAATATTGGAAAGAACACTTACGGAATATTTCCGAACATATTTTAATGAACCCCCAGTTTTGGTTTGAAAGCCGAAAAATTGGCGGCGGCTGTGTGCCCATAGAAACACCTCAAGGCTGGCTGTTTATTTACCATGGCGTAGAGGACCACAAAAACGGACGCATTTACCATGCGGCCGCGGCCTTGCTGGATTTACAAAACCCCACTAAAATAATTGGCCGTCTGCCCCAACCCTTATTTTCGCCCAGCGATACCCTGGAAAAGGACGGAAACACGAAAAACGTAGTCTTTCCCACCGGAGCAATAGTGGAAAACGGCAAAATTTACATTTTTTACGGCGCGGCCGACACCCGTATTATGGCCAAAGCCATAAATCTAAACGAACTGATTAAAGAACTAATAGAACATCCGCCCGACAAAAACCTATGACTACCGAAAAGAATCCCTGTTGGATTGTTTACCTGTCTACCTTCCCGCCCCTGCAATGCGGCATTGCCAGTTTCATGCAAAATCTCATTCAGGGCTTTGACAGCCTATTTTCGGAATTTGTGGTATCAAAAATTATTGCCATAAATCCCGACTCGGTCAGCAATTTTTACTACCCGAGCAGCGTCATTTTTCAAGTTGATAAAAATAACCCCAAGCATTTTGCGCTTGCGGCTAAAAAAATTAATCGGTTGCCGCAGGTAAAGCTGGTAGTGATTCAGCATGAATTCGGACTTTTTGGCGGCGTATATAGAGACAACCTGAAATATTTCTTAAAGGCATTGAAAAAACCGGTAGTCACCATACTCCACACCGTTCTCCCCCGTCCGCCTAAAAGAATGAAGAAAGTAATGGCTTACATTTTAAAAAAATCGGCCGTTGCGGTAGTAATGACCCCTCTGTCAAAAAAAATTCTAGAAACCGATTACCGGCATAAAAAAGAAAATATCCAAATTATTCCTCATGGAATTCACCAAGTGGAATACAGCGACAACCGCAAATACAAAAATTCCCTGGGTTTTAAAAATAAAATTTTGATTTCCACTTTTGGGCTACTCGGTCCCAGTAAGGGCTTGGAATATGTGCTTAGGGCTTTACCGCCAGTGGTAAAAAAATTTCCCCAGGTCCGTTATTTGATTTTGGGCGTAACTCACCCGGAAATAGTAAAACGGAAAGGCGAAAAATATCGTAATTTTCTTGTAAAAAAAATTAATAATTTGGGACTGGAAAATTACGTCAGTTTTTATAATAAATACTTTGAATATAAAGAGCTGCTGAATTTCTTAAAAGCAACTGATATTTATATTTCCGGCTCTCTGAATCCCAACCAAGCGGTCAGCGGAACCCTGTCTTACGCCCTGGGCATTGGCCGCCCTGTAATTTCGACCGCCTTTGCCCAAGCTAGGCAGGACGTTACCAAAGAGGTAGGACTGCTAGTGGATTTTAAAAAGCCAAAACAGTATACCCAAGCTCTTTTAAAACTTTTAAGCGATGATAAATTGCGCGACAAACTTGGAATAAACGCCTACTTCCGAACACGCCATATGACTTGGCGCAATGTGGCCTTGTCCTATATGAAAATCTACTCCCAAATAGTTCCGAAACTTGCGGTAAAAGACCGGCATCTGCCAAACATCAAACTTACCCATCTGGCCAGATTAACCGACAACATCGGCATTTTTCAGTTTGCCCAACTCCACACTCCCAACCCTGCTTATGGCTACACTTTAGACGACAACGCGCGGGCATTACTGGCAACCGCCACATATTTTAACAAAATAGGCAAACCGAACGCGTTGAAACTCGCAAAGACGTATTTAAAATTTATTGAGACATCTCTAACTAAAAAAGGGGCTTTCCATAATTATTTCAACCGCAACAAAAGTTTAAATCTTGAAGCCAACAGCAAAGACAGCCTGGAGGATGCCAATGCCAGGACTCTCTACGTATTGGCTAAAACTTTAACTTTTAAAAAATTGCCGCAGTACATAAAAAATAAAATTTATCTGATATACCAAAAAGGGTCCCAAACCCCGCTTGAATTCAACCATCCCCGTTCCATAGCTTTCTGCATTATCGGCCTTTGCCATTTATATCAGTTGAAAAAAAATGCGAGGCTAAAAAGCCTCATTCATCGATATTGCAAAAAATTAACCGCGATGTACCGGCTCAACCGCTCCCCCAAATGGGAATGGTTTGAGGAAAAATTAACCTATTCCAATTCCATACTGTCCGAAGCGTTGTTGGAAGGTTTTAGGGCAACGGGAAAAAATGAATATTATCTTACGGGCAAAAAAACCTTGGATTTTTTAATCAACAAAACCTTTTGCAAGGATTATTATGTTTCCATAGGACAAAACGGCTGGTATACAAAATTTGGCCAAAGGGCATATTATGACCAGCAACCCGAAGACACGGCCGCCATGGTACAAACGTTAAAAAAGATGTATTTGCTGTCCGGCTGCAAAAAATATCAAAGACTTATGTACCGGGCTTTCTATTGGTTTCTAGGAGAGAACAGCTTGGGCCAAGTTGTTTATGACTGCCTTACGGGAGGGTGCTACGACGGTCTCGGGGAACACCATGTCAATTTAAATCAGGGGGCAGAATCTACCATTTCTTACCTGCTCGCTAGATTGTCTTTAGAACCGGATTCCCTTTGACTTCCTTATTCTTTCCAGTTATAATTCCTGTGCAATTTAATAATAATTGATTGTCTGACACCTTTCGACAAACTTAAGGTCTATGACAATAATCGGTAATGTTTGAATAGACTGCCCTTTTGGGCGGTTTTCTGTTAAAATAACAATATTGGATGCGAAAATGAAACAAACAATTTTTGAAATATTGATAGTTTTAGGCCTGACCTTGTTAAACGGATTTTTTGCCATGAGCGAGATTGCGCTTATTTCCATAAGAAAATCCCGAGTGGCCAATTTAGTCAAAAAAGGAAGTAAAAAAGCAAAACTGGTGCAGAGCCTCCAAAATAAACCGGAAGAGATGTTCGCCACCGTGCAAATCGGCATTTCCCTGGTTACCATCGCGGCATCGGCTTTTGCGGGCGTCAGGCTTGCTTCGGATTTGGCCAATTATCTTTCCAAGCTAAACGTAAATTTTGTATCCGATTACGCGGGGGAAATAAGCTTTATTTTGGTGGTTGGCGCGGTTTCTTACATTAGCCTCGTAATTGGTGAGCTGGTGCCTAAATCTTTGGGGCTTAGATACGCGGAAAAATTTTCCTTGCTGGCCGCTTACCCTATTTGGCTGCTTTCCAAACTTAGTTTTTGGCTGATTAAACTTTTAAGCTTCTCCACCAACTTGCTCTTAAAACCGTTTAAAAAATCGGCAAGCTTTAAGGAATCACGTCTAACGGAAGAAGAACTGCGCCTGCTTTTGGAGGAGGGCAAAAAAATCGGAGCCATTGACAGACACGAACATAATATAATCGAAAACGTATTCCAGTCTTCCGATTTGCCGGTTTCCAAAGTTATGGTCCCGCGCATACGCATTACCGGCTTTAACATCAACAATTCCATAACCAAAATTATTCCTGCAGCCATTGAATCAGGCTACTCCCGCCTGCCTATTTATAAGGGCACACTTAATAACGTGGTGGGTGTACTTTATACCAAAAAACTTTTACCTAGGCTCGGTAGCGATTTAAACAGCCTTAAGCTGGAAGACTTTATGGTGCCCCCCTACTTTGTTCCCGGCACCATGAAAATAGACGAAGTCTTAAGGAAATTGCAGCGCAAAAAACTGCATTTGGCAATGGTTACGGACGAACACGGGGAGATTGAAGGACTGGTAACTTTAGAAGACGCACTGGAGGAAATCGTGGGGGAAATTACTGATGAAACGGACGAAATAGGTAAAATGATTATTAAAAATGATGAAACACTTATAAAGTTAATTAGAGAATCTAA
>CAZLQG010000027.1:0-679 GCA_964561655.1 uncultured Candidatus Saccharibacteria bacterium
AATATCCTGATTTCCGATTTCTGATTCATGATACAAGTTTTATGCTAAGTTTTTCTTACTGTCCAATGCGCTTCGGCGGAAGCAGCAGGTCCGTCTCCTATTTCTGCTAAATACTTCTCCACGTCCAATGCGGCCATGCAACCCATGCCCGCGGCAGTCACTGCCTGCCGATAGCGGTAATCCTGAACATCACCTGCTACAAACACGCCCTCAATATTGCTGTAGGTCTGATTCTTTATAACAATATAACCCTTTTTATCTACCTCAATTCCTGCTTCTGCAAAAATTTTTGTATTCGGTGTGTGGCCGATTGCCAAAAACATGCCTTGCGCTTTAATTTCGCTTTTCTCGCCTGTTTGGATATTTTTGATTTTTACCCCTTCCACGCTATCTTTACCCAAGACGTCGATTACTTCGCTATTAAAGATAAATTCTATTTTCGGATTTGCCTCTACCTTCCTCTGCATAATTTTGGAAGCTCTCAATACTTCTCTGCGATGAATAATAGTCGCTTTGCTTGCAAACTTGGTTAGGAAAGTTGCTTCTTCCATAGCACTGTCTCCTCCGCCAACCACTACCACATCCTTGCCTTTAAAGAAAAACCCGTCGCAGGTAGCGCAGGCCGAAACGCCTTTGCCCCGCAGGCGTTGTTCATTAGGCAGGTTCAGCCAATTAGCGG
>CAZLQG010000027.1:689-9945 GCA_964561655.1 uncultured Candidatus Saccharibacteria bacterium
CCCGTGGCAATAATTACGCTTTTGCCTTTATACTCAGCCTTGTTGGTTTTTACCGTAAAAAGCTGTTTATTTTTTCCGCCAGAGGCGGATCCGCCTTTGGCGAAAAAATCCACGCTTTCCACGTTTTCCTGCATGATTTTAGTGCCAAAACGCTCTACCTGCTTCATCATATTGTCCATAAGCTCGGGGCCAAGTATGCCTTTGGGAAAACCCGGAAAATTTTCCACTTCCGAAGTGCGCATAAGCTGCCCGCCGGGCTCCTGCCCGGCAATTAATACGGGACTAAGTTCCGCGCGCGCCGTATAAAGCGCGGCAGTTAGTCCTGCCGGCCCACTGCCTATAATAATTACATTATGAATTTGGTTTTCCGCCATAATTTTTTACTTAGAACCTATTTAAAAAAATAATTATTAGACGAAATTTCAGAATTTTGAACGGATTGGCACAAATAAATTTTGATGTTTAACCGAAAACTAAGCGGAGAAATTTTTTGGGACAAACTGCCAAAATTATAAAATTGCAGGCAAAAAGAATTTTTAAAATAGGTTCTTAACTATTTTTAGAATATAAATTTACAAGCTCCGTAATGGCTTTTTTGCGCTGAGCGCTGTTTTTGCTGTTTACCGCGTCATAGGCGCAAACACCCAAATGCCCTTCCAATACCAGCTGGTTAATTTTTCTTAATGCCTCAATGACCGCGTGGTTTTGGTTGATAATGTCCATGCAATAAGCGTCGTTTTCTATCATTTTGCAAACCGCCTTTAAATGCCCCTCCGCATAATGCAACCGATTGATGATATTCTTCTTATTTCTTTCTATTTCTTTCCTGCCGCCCATTTGAAAATTGAAAATTACAAATTTAAAATTCTCCAAATACCCCCCTATGGGGGGTCTTAAAATATAATATAACACGGCTTGATAAATGTCAAATAAAAACCTACACTGATGGGTCCTCCGGATACGGGGCAGATCTCCCCATCCGGTGATGGGATGTTGATCTAGCCAAAAACTCATAAGTTCCTGCCCCGACGCTCGCTCCGCGAGGTCGGGGCTCCGACCAAAGCGTCGGAGATAAAGCAGATCAAGCAAGATCGCAAAGAGCCGCTCCATCCTTCCGGGTGTGTGAGCGGCTCTTTCATTTAAATTCTTAATCTATTCAAATTGACCCAAAATCAACGGCATATCAATGCGCTCGCCGTTCCTTATCAGCGTAACCAAAACCTGGTCGCCGGCCTCGTGGCGGCGGACCATTTCGTCCAGCTCATTTTCCTGGGTAACCTGCTCCCTGTTGATTTCAATTATCAAATCTTCAGACAAAATGCCCGCCACCGCCGCCGGACCCGCGGGTATAACCTCTAAAACCAGCGCGCCCTGAGTATCGTGAGGCCAATTTTTTATAATGCGCACCGTGTCGTCCACGGTCCTAAATATTAGACCCATCCTCGGACGGGAAATTTTCCCCAAGTCCCTAAGCTGGGGCACGCTGTCGTTAATTAAATTAATAGGGATGGCAAAACCCAAATTCTGGCCTTCCAAATCAACGGCCGTGTTCATGCCAACGACTTCCCCGAGCAAATTCACCAAAGGGCCGCCGCTGTTGCCCGGGTTGATTGCCGCGTCGGTCTGAATTAAATCCTGGAGCCTGGGAACTCCGAGCGGATCACCGCTGACATTGACCGCCCTGGCCAGGCCGGAAACTACGCCGCGGGTAACTGTATGCTTATACTTACCCAATGAATTGCCAATGGCAAACACCGTCTGGCCGCTTTCTATGGCGTCGGAATTGCCCAGCTTGGCCGGAACCAACCCTTGCGCATCTATTTTTAAAACCGCGATGTCAGCAACCCTGTCCGTTCCCAAGACCATGGCCGGAAAACTCCTGCCGTCCAAAAGCACTACGGAATAATGCAAGTCTTCAATGGAAACCACATGGCTATTGGTAACAACAATGCCGCTCTCGTCCCAAACAAAACCCGTTCCCGTGCTTTCAACTAAAGGGTCGCCTCCCGTAAGCTCCAAAATTTCAACCTGGCTTATATCCTGTCGGCCAATAACAGTCACCACAGAAGCCTTGGCCTGCCTTACGGCCAAAATCGCCTGCTGCTCTTCGGTAAGCTGGCTTATTGGTTTAAGCTTAATGCTTTGGCTAATCGCATCAGTACCAATCAACAATATAGCTAAAATTGCTAATGCTGATATAAAATTTTTAAATTTTAAACTGTAATTTTGCATTTTTATCTTTGCATTTTTAATTTTATTTACTCTATCCCTCTCTCCTGTAGTTCTTCCAACACCTGCCTTGCGGCCGCAAGCCAATTACTGCTTCCTGGCTGATTATAAACTCCATTCATTTCCTCTAAAGTCCAGTCTTTATAGCGTTTTTCCAAAAGTTTGTCTAAATCCTTCGCCCAATCCGCAGTAGACTGATACTCGCGCCACAAAAGGTGTCCCGGCTCCACGCCAATACCACTGCAATTGTTGCTGTGGCAACGTTTGCCTAAACTGCTTTCAGAATTAGAGATTGCCAACACCAATTTCCAATGCCTCAACTCCACAATAGTATCTATTATCCCCACAAACGGGGATTTTCTGTATTCCAAATACTCTTTAAGTTTTTGCTTGCGCAAAGCCAAACTTTCCGCTTCCCTGACTTCATCTGTCTTTAGCGCTTCCTCCAAATAACCTTCCAGTTGTTCAATGGTCAAATTAAACAAAACTTCGTTAGGCACATCCGCCACTAAGCCAAAGGCAGCCGGCTCTGTTAATACTCGCATAGTACTAGCACCCAAAACCTGTCCTTGAACCCGCCCTTGGGTTTGTGTTTCATCCGCCTGCGTTTTAGAAGTGTTTGAGATGGTTATCATTCCTCCGGTAAAAGCCAATATTGTTGCGGTAGCGACTATAGCATAAGAAAATTTCTTTTGGAAAATAAAATTAAGCCAACCTTTCCAATCAATTTGCCTTGTTTGCTTGGCTCTTGGCCGGGCTGTCTTTCTTTGGATGGGGAGATAGGTTTTTTTGATTGGGCCAACAATGGAGTCCAAAAAAACCGTCCGGCGCGCGGGATTTTTTGCCGGCTCTAATCTATATTTTTGATGTCTAATCTGATGGTTAAAAGGTCTGAAATCCCTTTTTCTAATTCCATCAATGTTCTGTTTTTGCATTTCTGATTGTCTGATTTCTATAATTATAACATTCTTTTTCACCCCAACCAAACCATTGAAAATTTCCCGCGTTTATGGTAAAATTCACCAAGTTATATCTTTTATTTTTTATTTTATTTTGGCCCTATCCCGCCAAAGGCGGGTGAACGTCTAACGTCCGCCGGAGGCGGATCCGCCTCCGGCGGAGTTAAGACAATATGTACTATTTGTATATTATCCAAAGTCAAATTAAAAAGTGGAAATATATAGGGATTACTAATAATCCCAAACAGCGTGTAAGCCAACATAATGCCGGAATGACTAGGTCAACCAAGGGTTATAGGCCATTTACATTGGTATATTCAGAAGAATACAAAACCAAAACCGAAGCCCGAAAAAGGGAAATTTATTTAAAGAAGAATTACAAGGCAAGAGAAAGTTTATATAATACAATCCATGGCCCTATCGTCTAACGGTTAGGACATCAGCTTTTCAAGCTGAGAATCGGGGTTCGATTCCCCGTGGGGCTACCATCAAATACCTCAACCTAGGGTTGAGGTATTTGATTTAAAAATGCTAAAATCAAATATATGAACAAAAAGTACTTGCTTCAATTAGGATTAGCATTCGTATTAGTATATTCCGGCGTGGATGCGCTTATTCATCCAAATGACTGGCTTAAGTTTATTCCCACCTGGGTGGCGTATTTTGGCTTAAGCAAACTTTTAGCCTTGCATATTTATTCCGCGTTCCAAATAATCTTGGGTTTGGCTTTACTGTTTAAATATAAAATCAGGGCTATGGCCTTAATTGCGGCCATAAATTTTGTCGCGGTCATAGCGGCCACGGGCTTTGGCAGGGAGGTTTTTACCGAAACTTTCCGCAATATCGGCCTGTTCTTTATGGCGCTGTATTTGGGAGTGAGAGGAAGATACTAAATAAATCCAAAATCTAAATTTCAAATGTCAAAAAACAAGACAACTATTTTAGCTATTGAGACCAGCTGCGACGAGACTGCCGCGGCTGTTTTATCCTTGGAGGGGAAAAGCTATAGTTTTTCCCCTTCCAAACATTCGCCTTCGGCAAACCCTCCCCTTTTCCAGAAGTTGCCTCGCGGCCGGAATGAATTCGATTCGCTCGGCTCTGCTAAAAACATCAAAACCCTTTCTTCCGTTGTTAAATCGCAAATAAAAATCCATAAATTTTTCGGCGGGGTTTTCCCGGAAGCCGCGGCAAGGGCACACGTAAAAAACATCCGGCCGGTAATAGAAAAAGCCCTGAGTGATGCCAAAATTAAATTAGAAAACGTTGATTATTTTGCAGTCACAGTGGGACCGGGTCTTAATCCATCTCTTCTCGTGGGCGTTGAATTTGTTAAAGGCCTTTCCTTTGCCACAGGCAAACCAATTATCCCGGTAAACCACTTAGCTGGTCACCTATATTCTCCCTTTGGCCGAAAATTTCAAATTTCAAATTTCAAATTTCAAAATATCTTTCCATCAGTAAACTTGATAGTCAGCGGCGGACATACAATACTGGTTTTGATGAAAAACCTCAAGCAATACAAAGTTTTAGGGCAAACCGTGGACGATGCCGCAGGCGAAGCGTTTGATAAAATCGCAAGGCTTTTAGGGCTCTCCTATCCGGGAGGCCCTGAGCTTTCTAAACTTGCACGGGATGGAAATCCCAAAGCTATAAATTTTCCTCGTCCTATGCTGAATAAAAAAAATTACAACTTTTCTTTTTCAGGGTTAAAAACTTCCGTGCTTTATTTTATGCGCGATAATAAAAAAACATCAAAAAAAGACATCGCCGCATCTGTCCAACAAGCAATAGTTGACGTCTTAACAAATAAAACCCTGCGCGCCGCAAAAGAATTCAAAGTCAAATCCATTGCCATCTCCGGAGGAGTCAGCGCAAATAAAGTATTACGTAATTTATTACGTAATACTTGCAAAAAAAAGGCTTTAGGTTTTTTTATGCCTCCTACCAAGCTTTCCACTGACAACGCGGAAATGATAGGCCTTGCCGCAGCCATAAAACTTTTGCAAGGCTTTAAGCCCGTGCCTTACAGAAAAGTAGACGCAAGACCCAACCTATCGCTATAACTCTTATACTTGATGCTTTATGCTTGATACTTTATACTATACTTAAGCCCATATTCCGGATGTCGCCGGAATGGTGCCGGAAGAAATCCATCATTAGATGGAAATTAGACCCGGCCGGAGACTGCCCGTTAAAGCGGTAAAATTAAGCACTAATTGAGTTGGTACCTTCCTATTGAAAATGATAGGAACTCAAACACCTAATTTTAGGTGTTTTGTTTTTATGAAAACCATAACATCCGCCATAATTAAAAAACTTAACCTGCCAAAATCCAATTCCCACAAAGGGCAAAACGGACGGCTCTTGATAATCGCAGGAAGCAAAAAATATCCCGGAGCACTATTGTACACGGTCAAGACCGCCTCCAGAATCGCGGATTTGGTTTATATTTTAACTACTCCCGATAATAAGGAGATGATTAAAAAACTGCGGTTGAAAACTGCGGAATTTATGCCAAACACCCCCCCTTTATTTAAAGATATTGACACTATCCTAATTGGTCCGGGACTTGGCATTTCCTCCAGGAGTAAAAATTTAGTACGCAAGGTTCTAAAATCCAAAATTAAAGCTCTACTCGATGCCGACGCTTTAAATGTCCTAGATAAAAAACTTACAATGCTCATCAACCATCGCCATATCCTTACCCCCCACCACCGTGAATTCCAAAGATTATTCAAACTTAAAGCCTCAGCTCAAAACGCCGAAAAGATGGCAAAAAAATATCAATGCACTATAGTGTTAAAAGGGCCGGTTGATTACATTGCAAGCAACAAGGAGGGGTTATGGCAGAACAAAACCGGCAATGCGGGGATGACCAAGGGAGGAACCGGAGACGTGCTGGCCGGGCTGATTGCCGGATTATACTGCAAAAATGGCGCTTTTACGTCGGCAGCAGCAGGAGCATATGTCTGTGGTAGAACCGGGGACGAGTTATACAAAAAAGTCGGCACGTTCTACAATGCGGAGGACTTAACAAAACAAATTCCAAAAACTTTTAAAAAAATACTATAACTTTAACTAATATGAAACTGTCTAAAGCTTATAACCCAAAAGACGTGGAACATAAAACCTACGAAAAATGGCTGGAGTCTGGATATTTTAACCCGGACAAGCTTAAAGGCGAGCCTTACACCATTATTATGCCGCCGCCGAACGTTACCGGCACGCTCCATATTGGTCATGCTTTGTTCGTAACGATTCAGGATATTCTTATCAGGTGGCAGCGCATGATGGGCAAAAAGGCCCTGTGGCTACCCGGTACGGACCATGCGGCTATCGCCACCCAAAGCAAGGTGGAAGAGCAACTTTATAAAAAAGAAAAAAAGACGCGCCAAGAGTTAGGACGTGAACCATTCTTAAAGATGGTAGAAAAACTCGCGCAAGAAAGCCATGACACCATAGTCAACCAATTAAAAAGAATGGGCGCCTCCTGCGATTGGTCAAGAGAAGCTTATACTTTGGATGCCGATCGCACTCTGGCTGTTCGAACCGCCTTCAAGCGTATGTACGAGGACGGAATTATTTACCAAGGAAACCGCATTGTTAACTGGGATCCCAAGCTCCAAACCACGGTGAGTGATGACGAAATTGAATGGAAAGAACAAACCACGCCTTTTTACTATTTGAGATATGGACCCTTTACCATTGGAACCGCCCGTCCGGAAACCAAATTCGGCGACAAATATGTGGTCATGCATCCGGATGATAAAAGATACAAAAAATACAAGCACGGCGACAAACTCAATTTGGAATGGATAAACGGACCCGTAGTAGCCACGGTAATTAAAGACAAAGCGGTGGACCCTGAGTTTGGCAGCGGGGTTATGACCATAACTCCCTGGCACGATGCCGCGGACTTTGACATTGCCCAAAGACATAATTTAGACAAAGAACAAATTATTGACGAACGCGGCCTGCTTTTGCCCGTTGCCGAGGAATTCGCCGGCCAGCACATTAAAAAAGCGCGGGAAGTTATTGTAGAAAAACTTAAAAAGAAAGGTTTACTCGAAAAAATTGATGAAAAATATCAAAACCGAATAGCCACTAATTCCCGAGGCGGAGGCATTATTGAACCTCAAATTAAAAAACAGTGGTTTATAGATGTAAATAAAAAATTTAAGATTAAGAATTCAAGATTAAAGAGCATCAAGCCCGGACAGCAAACGACTTTGAAGGAACTGATGATAAGCGTTGTTAAATCCGGGGAGATAAAAATTATTCCCAAACATTTTGAAAAAATCTACTTTCACTGGATTAACAACTTACGCGACTGGTGCATATCTAGACAAATTTGGTACGGACACCAAATCCCTGTGTGGTACAAAGAAGACAAAATCCACTGCGATATAGAAGCACCCAAAGGCGAAAGCTGGAAGCAAGACCCAGACACGCTCGATACTTGGTTTAGTAGCGGGCTTTGGACTTTTAGCACATTGGGCTGGCCGGAACAAACACCTGATTTAAAAACTTTCCACCCAACGGATGTTTTGGAAACCGCGTACGACATTCTGTTTTTCTGGGTGGCAAGGATGATACTTATGTCAGGCTATCACTTAGGCGAAATACCTTTTAAATACGTTTATCTGCACGGACTAGTGCGCGACAAGGACCGGCAGAAAATGAGCAAGACCAAGGACAATGTTATTGACCCGCTTGGCGTGATTGATATTTACGGCACAGACGCGCTTAGGTTTGCACTGGTTTTTAACACCACCCCGGGCACGGATTTACCTTTAAGCGAAGATAAAATTAAAGGCATGAAACACTTTGCCAATAAGCTTTGGAATATCAGCCGTTATGTTCTTTCGAACATAACGGAAGAAACCAAAAACCAAGAACCAAAAAACAAACCTAAAGCTATTACAAATGCAGACAAAGATGTCCTGGAAAAACTTGGCTCAACTGTTAAAAACGTCACTAAAGATCTAGAAACCTTCAGGCTTCATGAAGCCGCACAGAAAATTTACCAGTTCACCTGGCATGAACTGGCAGACAAATACATTGAAGCCAGCAAAAAACAACTGGCTGATGAAAAATTAAAGGAAAATACCCAAAAAATCTTAAATTATTCACTCATTCAAATCTTAAAATTATTGCATCCTTTCATGCCCTTTATCACTGAACATATTTGGGGTATGCTGAAGGAAAAGAAATTAACAAAAGAAGAATTATTAATCGTGGCAGATTGGCCAAAATAATATGAAAAGGCCAGAAGAAGCTCCAAGGTTTTCCAATCCTGACTTGCTCAACTATCAAAATAAACTAATAAAACCCACTGAAACATCTTCGGCACACACTTGGCGAGTAGTAGCTATTGATAAAAATAGAGGAATTTTAACAATAATAAAAGAAACCCAAAAACCCGACCGGTTAAAAGATGCGATTTCTGATGGAGAACGGCTCCAATTGACCCTTGAACAGCTAAAATATTGGGAAATTATCAACTAAAAAACCCCTCAGAATGAGGGATTTTTTAATTACTCTTTACTGTTTACTTATTACTATTTCCTTTTCAAATACGCCTCCAGCCCTCTTCTTAAAACTTCCATCGCCTCTTTAAGCTCTTTGGTATTAAGCACATAAGCAATGCGGATTTCATTCCTGCCAAGGCCTTTGGTGATGTAAAAATCTTCCATGGGCGTGACCATTACGGTCTTTTTTTGATAGCTGAATTTAGTAAGCATAAATTTTACAAAATCCTCCGCGTTTTTAACCGGCAGCTTTACTGCCTCGTAAAACGCACCCTGGGGCTTTCCGAAAATCACTTTGGGCATCTTTTTTAAAGCATTATAAACCACGTTTCTCCTGCGCAGATATTCTTTGGTAATTTTGCTAACATAAGGCTTAGAATTGCTTAAAAGTGGCACTAACCCTAGCTGCTCAAGGCTCGGCGCGGAAAGGCGTGCCTGCGCGAATTTTAAAATGCCCACCATTAGTTCATTATTAAAACTTGCTACGCAGCCAATGCGCGCACCGGGCATGGAAAATCTCTTTGACACGCTGTCAGT
>CAZLQG010000028.1:0-9724 GCA_964561655.1 uncultured Candidatus Saccharibacteria bacterium
TAGAAGCGCCGGAAAGTTTTGCAGTAAAACTTTCTCCTTCAAACCCGCTTAAATTAATTCTAGAGGCGCCGCTTAAATCCACAGCCGTAATTTCCGGCATATAAATTTCCAAACTCACCGGCTCGTTCCAGCAAAAAAAACATACTCTAAAATCGTTATCCCTGCTGACAACTAATTCGCCTATATTCACATTAGCTTCCATTTCGTCTAAATCTCTTTGCCTGCCTGTTGCAATTATCTTAAACTCAGTTGATGGATATACTGTTGCGCGGTAGGCAGACTCAAGTTTGATTTGATGGAAATCTTTAAAGTCTAATTCTTGGGTAATAGTTTGCTGTCCGGGTACGTTTTTATAAACGCTTTCTATTTGCGGCGCGTACCTAAAGCCAATGTTTACCGCAATGGCTATGGCCAAAACCCAGACCGCAATTAGCCCTATTGAACCCATTTTGCTGAATGTGGATTTGCCCGCAAGCAGCGTAGTGCCAAGCAAAATTAAAAACATTATTGGAACAAACGCTACAAAAAATGAGGCAAAAACTCCGACATAAAACACCAAGCCCGTGGCTATGCTGCTAAGGGGAAAGTCCACATACGGGGAATTTAGGTTAAACAGCAGGCTTATAGCGGCAACAACCAACCCTGCTATGGCCAAAGCGCCCGTTACTGTAAGAGCTAAACCGACAACTCTAAACAATGCTGAAATAATTTTAACCAATGCCCTGCCAATCGCTCCCCCGCTTTTGCCAAAAGCCCTAAGCGGTGCGACTACCGCGTTTTTAACCCCGCTTCGATCTTTTTTTTTAAACTCTTCTACTCGGTCTTTGACGGTTTGCTCTATGCCTTTTAAATTTATGGGCTGCCCGCGCATTTGCATTTTTTCCGTTTCGGTTTTTGCTTCGGGCATAATTATCCATAATATGATGTAAAGCACTATGCCAAAACCGCCAAAAAATACGGAGATGGCAAAAATAAGCCTTACCCAAATGGAGTCCACGCCAATATAGGCCGCAATGCCACTGCACACTCCAGCGATAATGACGTCGTCAGGATTACGCATAAGCCTTTTACGGGCAAAGGATGGTTCTTTATTAGACGCCTGGCGCTCACTTGCGCCGGGCTTTGACTGGCCTTCCTCAAACTCGCTCGGCGCGCCCATTATTTTTAGTTTTTCCTCCGCCACTTCCTTTGTAAGAATTCCGCCCTTTCCTACTTTGGCTTCAAACTGTTCGGCCAAGCGGTCTTCTATGTCGGAGGTTATTTCTTCCGCGCCCTCCATGCTGGAAAAATGCGCGCGGACTTCGGCCAAATAAGTTTCCAGGCGCGAATAGGCGTCTTCCTCCACCTGAAAACTAATTCCGCCGATAGAGATATTTATAGTCTTCTTCATATAGTTGATGTTTGTCATCCCAAACTTGATTTGGGATCCAGAGCTCTAGATTCCGGCTAGCCTTTCGCTGCGCTCCATTGCTACCGGAATGACATAATTATTAAAATGATTTCTTAATTAATGATATTACAGATTGTGAAAGTTCTTCCCAGGTTTTATTAAGCTGATGCAGTGTTGTTGTGCCTTTCCCGGTAAGTTTATAATATTTTCTGGGAGGGCCACTTTTAGACTCTTTCCATTCATATTCAAGCATCTGTTCATTTTTAAGACGGGACAAAAGCGGATAAATTGTGCCTTCCACCACTATAAGGTTATCCTCTTTAAGCTCTTTCAAAATATCCGAAGCGTAAATTTCACCACGCGCGATAGTTAAAAGAATGGCGTATTCCAATATTCCCTTTCTCATTTGCGCTTTGGTATTTTCTAGATTGGCTTCCTGTGATTGCATTTTTTCAGCTATTAGTTTTTCATTATTAGCCAAACTTACTATATACTACACTACCTTTTTATGCAAGGTACTAGGTTGTGGATATCTACTTGACATTGCATTTTTTATAGTTTAATATTTAGATAGATATCTAAATATTATTAACATTCCTTTTATTTATGGGGCTTTCCGAAACTTTCCATGCCCTTTCCGACCCCAACAGGCAAAAAATCCTAGGCCTTTTAAAAGAAAAAGAAATGCCTGTTTCGGAAATCGGTTCACACTTAGACATTACCCTCCCTACCCTTTCGCACCATTTGGACATCTTAAAAAGGGCGGATTTGGTTTCCCCCCGCAGGCAGGGCCAGCAAATTTTTTACAGCCTCAACTTAAGCGTATTTGAGGAGATTTCTGAAAAAATAATTAAATTTTTAAAATTTAAAAAATCTTAACATACTAATATGCTAGCATTCTAACAAGATAGCAAAAGCTAAAATGTTAAGATGTTAAAATGTTAAAATAATTTTATGGACACCCCAACCAAATTCAACATCAGGCAGGAAATTTTTCCCATCTTGCTAATTCTCGTGTCATTTGCCTTTGGCGTCTACTTTTATCAACACTTCCCCGACCGCGTCGCCAGCCACTGGAATTTCAAAGGCGAGGTAGACGGCTACACCGGCAAATTCTTCGGCTCGCTATTTATTCCCCTGCTCTTGCTTGGCATGTATGTCTTATTTTTGGTATTGCCGAAAATTGACCCCAAAAAAGAAAGGTACGCGGAATTCATGGGCGTATACAATTTAGTTAAAACCTTGATTTTGGGAGTGATGTTTGTAATTTTCCTTGCGACCGGCTATTACAATCTTGGTTTTAAAATTTCTATTGGCAGCCTGGTACCTATGCTCATTGGCGCAATGTTTATAGTAATGGGAAATTATATGGGCAAAATCAAGAATAACTGGTTTTTGGGCATAAAGACCCCCTGGACTTTAAGCAGTGAAAACGTCTGGAATAAAACCCATCGCCTGGGCGGCTGGCTGTTTATGCTTTTTGGCCTTGGGCTTGTCCTAGTACCATTCCTGCCCGCCTCTTATAGTCCGGTAATATTGTTCGGCGGGGTAATAATTTTGGTTTTGGGAACTTTTGTGT
This sequence comes from uncultured Candidatus Saccharibacteria bacterium, assembly GCA_964561655.1. Taxonomy (GTDB): domain Bacteria; phylum Patescibacteriota; class Doudnabacteria; order UBA920; family UBA920; genus CAZLQG01. The sequence continues at coordinate 2,970 of CAZLQG010000028.1, forward strand.
ATTCCTATTGGCTTTACAGGAAAGAAAAGGAAAATCAAATCCAATAATTTTAACTAAAAACCTCCCTAAATGTTTAGGGAGGTTTTTAATATGGTTTAGACAAGCTTAAGTAAAAACATGGAAATCGTGACTATGGAAACTGCAGTGCTTATTAAAATAGCGTTGGCAACAAAAGCTTTGTCTAGTTTATACTGCTCGGCAATCACGAATGTGGTGACCGCAACCGGCATTGCCGCGACAAGGGCCGAAACGCTGATCCCAATGGAACTTAAACTAAACCAGTTAGTCAAAAGCAAAACAAACAAGGGAAAAACAATTAACTTTAAGGCTGAGACCAAAACCGTAAGGCCAAAATGCTTTTGAATAAATTTTCCGTGAATAAACGCCCCTAAAGCGAACAAGGCCACAGGAGAAGCCGTTGCTCCAAGCATTGAAAGCGGCTTTTTTAATATTTGCACATGATAGCCTTCAAGCTGCAGAAGGCTCAACAGCACCCCAAAAAGCAAACCCAAAACGAGCGGGTTCTTTATAAAATCGTAAAAATATGTCTTTAGCTTCCTCGACTTTACCACCCAGAATTCTATCATTACAATTGCCAAAATCAGGTTTAAAATTAAATGCGGGGTGGCAATTGCGGTAACGTGCGCAAAATTCTCGGCACCAAAAGCTTCCTGCATTATGGGAAAACCCATATACACGGTATTGCCCACGACTGCCGCCATAAAAATGGCGGCTTTAATTTTGCCGTCAAGCTTAAAACGGGACAAAACCAAAGCTAAAAGAATGGCGAAAGCCAAAACCGCCAGAACATTGAATCCTACGGCCGGCAAAATTGATTTTTCAGACCAGTTGATTTCCCAAAAACTTACTAAAATTATGGCTGGCAGGGAAACATAATACACAAACGAATTCAACACGTGCACCCAGCTCTCCTCCACCAGCCCGCGCGCTTTTAAAGCGTAGCCCAAAAGAATGATTAGAAAAATCGGCAGGACAATTACAAATATATTCATGGATATTGGTGTTTGTTTCGTTAAACTAATCTGTTGATGCTATAATTATATCAAACCCAAATTATTATTGCCAATTAACGATGCTAGTCAATAAATTTAACTCACACCAAGAAGCGGCTGCCGCAGCAGGAGAAACATTGAACAGTCTGTTGATAAGTAACAAAGACACGCCTGTCCTGCTTATGCTCTCAGGGGGCTCTAGCTTTTCTGTGCTGGAATATGCCGGTGACGAAGGGCTGACCGAAAATCTCACAATCAGCATGCTGGATGAAAGATTTAACCAAGACCCTGACGTAAATAATTTTTTGCAGCTTCAAAAACTAGAATTTTATGAAAGAGCCTTAAAAAAACACGTAAATTTTACAGGCACGCTCCCCCGGCCCGGGGAATTAATGGATGACATGAAAATCCGCTTTGAACTTGCCTTAAAAAACTGGAAAAACGCGAACCCCAAAGGAAAAATCTTTGCCACCTTTGGCATAGGCGCGGACGGGCATACGGCCGGCATTTTCCCCTATCCTGACAACCCTGCGTTCTTCAACGAAGCCTTTGAAAACCAACACTGGGTTATGGCTTATTTTGCAAAAGGCAAGCACAAGCATGAACAAAGAATAACCACTACTTTTACTTTTTTTAAACTGATTGACGAAGCAATTGTGTTTATTTGCGGGGATGATAAAAAAATAGCGTTTGAAAAATTTATAAAAGGCAACGGCCAGCCCCACGAACTCCCCGCGCTTGGAATTCACCAAACCAAACACCAGCAAATCTTTACGGATATCATTTCAAACTAAAAACGGCTCCTTAATTCAGTCAGCTGATGGATTGAGCCGTTTTTACTATTCTTTGATAAAATACTAAGCCTCCAAAACCATCTTCAGCAAAGCCATACGCACATACAGGCCGTTTTGTGCCTGTTCAAAATAAATGGCATTGGGCAAATCGTCCGCGTCTGTCTCTATTTCATCAATCCTGGGCAATGGGTCCAAAATTAAAGTTTTTGTTCCTTCCGCCAGTTTTTTAGTAATAACCAAAGCTTTCCTGTATTTTTCAAACTCCGCGCGGTCGGTAAAACGCTCTTCCTGAAGACGGTTAGCGTAAAAAATATCGTACTCCCCAAACTTGTCTAAATTGTCAGTTATTTCAAACTGCGCTCCCCGCTTTGTTAAATCTTCTAAAACATCTTCCGAAGGGTTCAAGGCCGGCGGGCAAACAAAAGTAAATTTGTTATTTTCAAAATGCGTCAAAAGCAAAGCCAAACTGCGGATAGTGCGCGAATGCTTGGGGTCAAAGCCAAAAGCCACGTTTAAATTATTGAGCCTGCCCATACGCTTTTTTATAGTGTACAAATCCAGCAAAGCCTGGGTTGGATGCTGGTTGCCGCCGTCGCCGGCGTTGATTACCGCACTTTTGGCCACCTTAGCCGCTTCTTCCGCCGCGCCTTCTTTATAGTGGCGCATTACCAAAATATCGGCATAATTGCAGACAATTTTAGTGGTGTCTTGGATGGACTCGCCCTTGTGCTCCGAAGAATTCTCCGCCGCGTTTTCGGCGCTAATTACCCCCGCGCCAAGCTTTAAGGCCGCCGTTTCAAACGAAAGGCGCGTTCTGGTAGAAGGTTCAAAAAACATACAGGCCACGATTTTGCCCTCCAGGGCTTTTTTTACTTTGCCGGACCTGCATTGTTTTTCCATTTCTTCGGCCAGAGAAAGGATATCTTCCAAATCGCTTTTGGAAAATTGCGGCGCGGAAAGAATGTGCTTCATAAAATTTAATTTAAAAATTTAATAATTGAAAGATTCTATAATTTTAAACTTTTATTTTTTAATTTAAAACTTTTTTACGTATTCATTATACGATTTAATTTCCAAATCTTCCAGACTGTGGCGGCTTAAGGCAATCACGAACGCCCTAGCCAGCTGCAAATCCGTGAACAGCGGGATATGGTTGTCCACGGCCGCGCGCCTGATGCGATAGCCGTCCGTTATCCTTTGCTTAAAGGTTTTCCGCTTTCTAATTTCCCCGGCCTGGCTCAAATTTACCACAAAAGACACGGTTTTGTTTTCTATAATGTCCAAAAAGTTCGGGCTCTCCTGGAAAGCCTTGCGTACCGCTTCACAACTGACACCGTGCCCTTTTAAAAATTCGGCTGTGGTATTGGTGGCAAAAATTCTATAGTTTAAAACTTCCAGTTTTTTGGCAGCCTCCAAAAACTTGGCCTTATTCAGCTGCCCGCCCAAGGCCAACAGCACGGCCTTTTTCTTAAAGTCAAAACTATTGGCCGACAAAACGGATTTCAAAAGTGCGCGGTCGTAATTACCGCCAAAGCAGGCCACTTCCCCGGTGGAAGCCATTTCCACCTGCAGGATAGGATCGGCGCCTGAAAGCCTTGCAAAAGAAAACTGCGGGGATTTGACTACCACGGCTTTGGGGTATTCGTAAACGGTTCTTTTAGCTGTACCGTAAAACGCGTCTACGCAGACTTTGGGAAAATTCACACCCGTGGCTTTGGACAAAAGCGGAAAAGTGCGGCTGGCTCGGACATTGACTTCAATGACAAACGGCAGGCCGTCTTTAACCAAAAATTGAATGTTAAACGGGCCGGTTATTTTAAGCTCCCGCGCCAGGCTTTTGGCGATTTCAGTTAAGCGGTGTTCGGTTGAAGCGAACACGCGCTGGGTCGGAAAAACAATTGTCGCGTCCCCGGAATGCACGCCCGCATTTTCCACGTGTTCGGCAATAGCGGAAACCATAATCTCCCCATTTTGCGCCACAGCGTCAAACTCCAGCTCTTTGGCGTTGATGATGAACTTGGAAATAGTTACCGGATATTCTTCGCTCACTACCGCGGCCTTGCGGATAAAATCCTCCAATTGCCTGAGGTTATAACATACGCTCATAGCACTGCCGGAAAGCACGTAAGACGGCCTGACCAAAACCGGAAAGCCTACTTTTTGCGCAAATTTTTCCGCCTCTTCCAAAGTCTTAAAACTATCCCAAGCAGGCTGCGGAATATTAAGGCGGTCAAGAAGCGCGGAAAATTTATTGCGGTTTTCCGCCTGATCAATACTCTCTGCGCTTGTCCCTAAAAGCCTAAAGCCTTCCCGGACAAGTTTTTTTGCTAAATTGTTCGGCCGCTGCCCGCCTACGGAAACCACGACACCTTCAGGATTTTCATATTCATAAATGTCGGAAACGGTTTCAAAAGATAAGTCTTCAAAATACAAGCGGTCCGACATATCATAATCCGTGGACACGGTTTCCGGATTGCAATTTACGATGATGGATTTGCGTTTTAATTTCTGCAAAGCTATGGCCGTGTTGACACACGACCAGTCAAACTCCACAGAAGAGCCGATATGGTAAGGCCCGCTGCCCAGAACCATCACCCCGCTTTTGCCCAAAGCCTTTACATCATGATGGGAACCGTGATAAGTCAGGTACAAATAATTAGTCTTAGCCGGGGCTTCGCCCGCCAGCGTATCTATTTGAAATACAAAAGGCTTAATGCCCAGCTTTTTGCGGATTTTCCTGATTTCAAACTGGGTCTTGCCGCTAAGCCGGCCGATTTTCCTGTCGGAAAAACCCAGAAGTTTTAATTTATAAATTGTATCTTTGTCCAAAGTAGGCTTTTTTATAAACGCTTTTTCAACCGCAACAATTGTCTTGATGCGGTGCAAAAACCACGGGTCAATGCCGGTGAGTTTATAAATTTGATTCACCGAAAAACCGCGGGCAAACGCTTCGGCAATAGCAAATAGCCGCTTTGGCGTGGGGGTTTGCAAAAAATGTTTTATACCCATTTTGCTCTTGGGCAGGCCGTTGTCGGTGACGCTTTCAATTGACCCGCTCTGCATGCGAACGGCCTTTTGCAAAGCCTCTTCAAAACTCCGGCCAATCGCCATGACTTCTCCCACCGACTTCATGGCGCTGCCGATTTTCTCCTCCGCGCCCTTAAATTTCTCCAGATCCCAGCGCGGAAATTTTACCACCACGTAATCCAGGGCCGGTTCAAAAAAGCTTTGGGTGGTTTTGGTAACCTGGTTTTGGATTTCAGCCATGCTTTTTCCCAAAGCCAATTTTGCCGCCACGTAAGCTAAAGGATAGCCCGTGGCCTTAGAAGCCAAAGCAGAAGACCTTGAAAGCCGAGCATTGACTTCAATGACCTGAAAATCCATTGTTTTGTTTTTAGGATTCGGGTTCAGCGCGTACTGCACGTTGCATTCGCCAATAATTCCTAAACTTCTGACAATTTTCATACTCACCCTGCGAAGCTCGTAATATTCAAAATTATCCAGAGTCTGGCTGGGCGCAACCACAATGGAATCCCCGGTATGAATCCCTAAAGGATCCAAATTTTCCATATTGCAGACAGTGACGCAATTGCCATACCGGTCCCGCACCACTTCGTACTCTACTTCCTTATAATGATGAAGATACTTCTCAATTAAAACCTGCGGACTTACCGAAAGCGCCGCTTCAGCTATTTCCTCGAGTTGTTTTTGGCTAAAGGCCACCCCGGATTTCTGCCCGCCCAACGCGAAAGCCGCGCGCACCATCACGGGAAACCCAATTGTTTTGGCGGCACGGATCGCCCCCAAGACAGAATTCACCGCCTGGCTCTTAGGGATGGGTAAGTTTAGAGCCCTTAAATGGTCGGCAAACTTCTGCCTGTCTTCGGTAAGTTCAATCGCCCTGGTAGAGGTGCCTAAAACCTTAACGCCGTATTTTTTATATACGCCTTTTTTCTGCAGCTCCAAACCGCAGTTAAGCGCCGTCTGCCCGCCGAAGGAAAGCAAAATTCCGTCCGGCTTTTCTTTTTTTATCACTCTTTCCACAAAGTACGACGTCACCGGCAAAAAATAAATTTCATCCGCCAGCATATCCGAGGTTTGGATCGTGGCAATATTAGGGTTTACAAGCACGACCCTAAGACCTTCTTCCTTTAAAGCCTTAATCGCCTGGCTGCCGCTATAATCAAACTCGCCGGCCTCGCCGATTTTTAAGGCGCCGGAGCCTAATAATAGTACTTTTTTGATTTTACTATGATGTTTTGTCATCTATCTCTACTTACTGTTTTTTAGCCTGTTAAGGAATTCGTCAAACAGCCAGCCCGTATCAAGGGGGCCTGGGCAGCTTTCAGGGTGGAACTGCAGGGACATAAAGGGCCTTCTTTGATGGATAATCCCTTCGTTAGTGCCATCATTTAAATTTATAAACCATGGGCGGAAGCCTTTAGGCACTTTTTTAACATGAAACCCATGGTTCTGGGTGGTCAAAAAACATTTTTTAGTACCTATTAAAGACACCGGCTGATTTTGACCGCGGTGGCCGAACTTCATCTTGGCCGTATCCCCGCCAGCCGCTAAAGCCAAAATTTGATTGCCCAAGCAAATGCCGAAAGTAGGCAACTTCTTGTTTAAGGCTTTTTTGACGGTAGCGATGGTTGCCGCGCACATTTTCGGGTCGCCCGGCCCGTTGCTGATTAACAAACCATTAAATTTTAATTTTTTGGCAAACGGGTCAAAATCCCAAGGCGCCAAAATCACGCTAACTTTGCGCTTAACAAGTTCGCGGACAATATTCTGCTTAATTCCACAGTCCAAAACCACCACGGTCTTCCGCCCTTTGCCAAACGATCTCAAACGTTTAACCGAAACCTCTGATACCAGATTGCGCAAATTAGGGTCTTCAAAATCCACATCTTCTTCTAAAATAATCTTGCCCAACACGCTGCCTTTT
>CAZLQG010000029.1:0-9314 GCA_964561655.1 uncultured Candidatus Saccharibacteria bacterium
AGCTAATGGATGAATATAATGAACCGATAGAAGGAAAGACCCTTATTGCAACCGCGGCCCATTTAGCTGAAAAGTTGGAAGATTAATCTATAAATTTTAACAGAAAGGAATGGTTGGTTTCCTAATACGTTAGGAGATCTCGGCCGCAATAAAAAACTCGTTGATGCGAGTAGCGGTTACCATCAACACAAATGGTAAAAAAAGTTAAGACAATGTTAAAACTCCAGCTGCCGGCTGGAAAAGCGACCCCGGCGCCGCCTGTGGGAACCGCGCTTGGCCCCCACGGCGTAAATATCGCGCAGTTTGTAAAAGATTTTAACGACAAGACTGCGAAGATGGGCGATACCATCATTCCGGTGGAAATGACGATTTTTGAAGATCGTTCATTTAGTTTTATTTTAAAAACTCCGCCTGCCGCGAATTTAATTATGAAAGCCGCAGGCATCCCCAAAGGCAGCGGCAACCCGTTACTGAATAAAGTGGGAAAAATTACGGCCAAGCAGGTTAGGGAAATCGCGGAAAAGAAGATGCCGGACTTAAACGCGGTTGATTTGGACGCGGCGGAAAAAATTATTCGTGGTACTGCCCGCTCTATGGGAGTGGAGGTAGTGGGCTAGTTCATTTAAACATCTAAACATTTTAACATTTAAACAAAAACACTATGTCTCTAAAAAAAGCGTATTTGTATCTCGTTTCCGTTATCTCGTTAGTCATTGCCGTGGTCGGCGCGATAATGCTAATAAATTTGGTTTTAAAGACTTGGGTTTTTCCAAAGGCTGAGCAGGCGTATTATTATAATCCTTGCGACAGCCGAATGGCACTGACTCCTGTGAAGGTTGATGGAGAGCCAAAAACAGAGCCTTGTACGGAAGAGGAAAGGGCGATGTACGACAAGCAGGAAAAGGAAAACAGAAGCGCGCAAAAACAGCGCGACGCGGCTCAGGCTCTTGCTATGATAATTGTCGCAACTCCAGTTTGGTGGGGACATTGGAGACTGGCGAAAAGGGAAAGCTAGTTGAAAGTTCATCAAGTTATGAAGTTTATAAAGTAATTAGTCGTGGGAGAATTAATTAAACAGATCGCCACACCACGAAAGGAATTAAAAAATGTCGAAAGTAGGAAAAAGAGCAAAAGCTAACAGCGAACTTATCGAAAAAGATAAATTATATATTGTAGAAGAAGCCATAGAGCTTGCAAAAAAAACTGCCAATACCAAATTTGTTGGTTCTATAGAAGTGCATATTAAAACAGGAATTGATGCAAAGAAAACTGACCAGGCCGTGCGCGGCATGGTAAGTTTGCCGCATGGCACGGGCAAAACCAAAAAAGTTGCCGCTTTTGTAACAGATGCCAAGGAAAAGGAAGCTAAAGAAGCCGGTGCCAGCGAGGTTGGCGGGGAGGAGTTTATTAAGCGCATAAAAGAAACTGGAAAAATGGATTTTGATGTGGCAGTGGCAGAGCCTGCTTTAATGCCTAAACTTGCCGTTATAGCCAAAATTTTGGGTCCCAGAGGTCTTATGCCTAACCCTAAGACCGGCACGGTAGGGCAGGATGTTGCGAAGATGATAAAGGAAATTGTCGGCGGCAAGGTTAACTTTAAAAATGACGATAGCGGCAACGTTCACCAAATAATTGGCAAGAGCAATTTTGAAACCGCAAAGCTGGTAGAGAACTTTAAAGTTTTTTATAATGCTGTTGTTCACGGTAAGCCTGCGGCGTTTAAGGGGCAGTTTATTAAAGGAATAAGCATAAATGTCAGTATGGGGCCGGGGATTAGAGTAAAAGTTTAGAAAGTGTTTAGTTTTTAGTAAAAATTTTCCCGACTTGTCGGGAGAATTTTTGTTTGGAAAAAAGAAGAACCGGGCGGCGACATACTGCGTCGCGCCCGGCGGTGGTTGTGTTTGGGGGCATGTTACATCCCCCAGCATTGTTGATTCCCGTCGTCGGCCAACCAGTCTCCCTTTGAGAGAGTGGCTGTCAGGTTCCCTTGTGGAACGAATCCCGAGAAAGGGACGTGCCTGGGATCGTGAGCGACGATTGTTACGCCGCCCTCATCGACCCGGGCCTTTTTGATAATTGCCTTTAGGGGACCTTTCCCCATCAGCAGTTCAACTCCGAGCTCGGGTTTCTTATCTTTGGGGATGCTCACAGTGAGCGTCATAGTTTTGTTTCCTCCTGCTGCGATGGTTTTGTGGGTACAAGTTTATCTTCATAGATTCCGGATCAAGTCCGGAATGACAATGGGGACAATTTTGAAACCACAAACAAAAAACTCTAGCCTAAGGGGCTGGAGTTGGTTCTTGTTTTAGCTTAAAGAATCGTTATTTTAGCTTTTACAACTTATACCAAAATCCCCTTAGGCTTTGAGGCTAAGAAGGAGGTTAAGAGTCAAGTTGGAAAAGCTATTTTTGTACATTTGTTGATATATTAAACTAAAGCGAAAAAGTTGTCAAATATAGAAAAGAGGGGCAGTCGGCGACGCGGGAAAAGCGCGCCGACTGCCGTGGTGCGTGTACTTCATCGTTATTTCCTGATTTTGAAGCTTACTTGGCCCGTATTCGGTTGGATAATGGCGAGACGCCGGATGCCCCTTGGGTGAAGTTGGGGGTGAGTATAGATCACGGTCGCGTGGACTGATCTATCCTTCCGTCGTGGCTTGTGCGTAAGTCCCAGAATTTGGAGCTTTTCCATGTCGGTTGGCCTTACCTGTTGGCCACCCTTGATGACTAGAAGGGAGCTGTTTGTCCTGAACAGCATTGTTCCTGGTACCAAATCCCTTCGGTCGCAGTTCCAACCTGAAAGTAAAAATTGACGAGCTCTACTCATGAGCCCTCCCTTCATGTTGATTTTTATTGAGTTTGCCTTACGGCTAGAAGATCATTATCTTGGAATAATGAACTTCTAGCTATAAATCAAAAACCCCTGCTTTGCGGCAGGGGTTTGGGAGTTTTTAGAACTAAGCCAAATTAAAACTCTTCCACTGCCGCGTGGGGGTAATAATAATGCCAATGATGATGGCAATAGAAGAATGATATTTCATATATATTAAAGGCAGTTTATCAACAGATATATATTTTGTCAAATAGGAGAAAATCTATTAAAATGATTAAGTTATTAGTTATTAGTTTGGAATATGATTCTTTCTGACAGAGACATAAAAAAAGCCATTAAACAGGGCAGAATCCAAATTACGCCCAAGCCCAATTTTAAAGTCCAGCTGGGGCCTTGTTCCATAGATTTGCATTTAGGCAACAGGTTCGCGGTTTTTAAGCATTCCAAACACCCATTTGTGGATTTGAAAAAGCCAGCTCCTATGGAAGGGATTATGCAGGAGATAATGGTGAAAAAAGGCGCGGCGTTTGTGATGCAGCCGGGGGATTTTGCTTTGGTTACCACGGTAGAAAATTTAAAATTGGCAGATGATATTGTAGGCAAGATTGAGGGGCGCTCGTCGCTCGGCAGATTGGGCATTATAGTTCACGGCACGGCTTCCATTTTTGATCCTGGATGGGACGGTAAGCCAACTATGGAACTTGGCAACTTGGGTGTAATGCCCGTGGCGCTTTACCCCGGGATGCGCGTATGCGCTTTTACCTTTGAGGAACTGTCTTCGCCGGCGGAAGAGCCGTACAACAAAAAACATACCGGAACCGGCAATGTGTACTTAAAACAAAAAAGCGCCAAGCCGAAGATTACCAAGAAAACCATATTCTGATATAAGAATTAAGATATAAGATGTAAGATTTTAAAATCCCGAGTTTTTCTCGGGATTTTATGTTTTTGTCATTTCGAATAAAGCGAAGCGGAATTGAGAAATCGCTTATCCGCTAACGACCATCAGCCAAGGGATCCCTCCGCTCACTTCGTTCGGTCGGGATGACAGTAAACTGTCATTTTTCAATTTCTAGAAAAGTATATTTCAAGCCTTCGTATTCGTGTTCTTCTTGCAAAGTTATGTTTTTAAATACATCATCATATTTGGGAAAAAAAGTATCTGCGCCCGGGAATTCTTTATCAATTAAAGTAATGTAAAGTTTGTCAGCCAGGGGTAGAAATTGTTTATAAATAGAACTGCCGCCGATAATAAAAATCTCGGACGATTCTAATTCTTTGCCTTTTTTTATGGCATCATCAATGCTATTTGCCACAATACAGCCTTTGGCTTTGAAATTTTTATCGTTCGTGATAATGATATTAATCCTGTTTGGAAGCGGCCTGCCAATAGATTCAAAAGTTTTACTTCCCATAATTACAACATGGCCTTTGGTTAATTCTCGGAAGCGTTTCAAATCATTCGGCAAATTCCAAAGCAACTGGTTGTTTTTGCCGATTTCCAAATTTTTGCCATGTGCGGCGATTAGTGAAATTTTAACCATCAAGTTTTGATTTAATTAGGCTGATTATTTCGTCAATGTTGTTATACCTGACAAAATTATAGTTAGGTTCGTCAATCCCCATAAGCAAGCGGCTCACTTTAGCATTTTTTTTTGCCATAGCAAAGATTGGTTTTTTAAGCTGAAGAGCAAGTGCCAGTTCAAAGCCAAGGCCAATGGCGGGGTAGGAGACTTCGGCGAGCAGCAAATCACAATCTTTGACCATTTGCGTGTCGTGATAGTAAACATCTTTTGGAGTTCCTTTTACCAGACCCAGCCATTCCAGAACTTCGTAGTTTTTGCGAAGCTCTTTTTTTAAGATTTCAATATGCTTTTTAAATTCTTCCGGCGCTTGGGTTAAAGAACAGGCAATGTAAATCTTTTTCATTTTATTGAATTTAAATAGTCTCGCCCTGCTTTTACAACTTTATCTACGTTGGGCATTTTGGGCGAAAGTTTTGATAGGTCATCAATTTTGACCCACACTGGCTCGGTTTCACTGGTGGCGCGGAGCTCTCCCGAATATTTTTTGCACAAGAATACGCGCCAGCCCCAAAGGTGGTTGCTGCCGTCGTTTAAGGGGATTCTGGTGGAAAAGTAATTCCCTGGAAATTCAATTAAATCATCCTTTAAAGCCACAAGGCCGGTTTCTTCAGAAAGCTCCCGCGCGGCCGCATGTCTTTCGGTTTCGCCTTTTTTTACTTTTCCCGAAGGCAGGCCGTAGTCAGCTTGCAAATGCATTGAATCGAAACCGTGCTTAACCAGCAGCACGGAATCGCCTTTAAAGACTAATGTGCCTACCGAAGGTTTGACATTCATAATTTAATTCTTTTTTTTTGTACGAATTTTTTCCAGTCATCGGTAATTAGTCCGCCAGTGGGAGTAAGAGGAGCCTTTATTGGCGGGTGAAATTCGTAATCAATAAGCTCAACATGCTCGGGCTTGAATTTATCAATTTCTTTTACTTTTTCATCAAGCTTGATTGTAGGCAGGGCTTTGGGTTCTCTAGAAAGCTGTTCTTTGGCCTGGTCAATATGGTTGCTGTAAATGTGCACATCACCGAAAGTGTGTATGAATTCCCCGGGTTGATTTCCCGTGACCTGGGCTAAAATGTGCGCAAGCAAGGCATAAGAAGCAATGTTAAACGGCACTCCTAAAAAAATATCCGCTGTTCTTTGGTAAAGCTGTAAACTAAGCTTTCCGTTTTTGACGTTGCACTGCCACATATTGTGGCAAATGGGGAAGCGGCAGGCCTCTTCGGGCAAAGCCATTTTATAAAGATATTCGGGATTCCAGACGTTAACCAAAGTATTGTGGGCGTCCGGGTCAGCTCTTAATTCATCTACCAACCACTGCACCTGGTCTATTGTGCGGCCGTTTTTGGCAGGCCATTTGCGCCACATTTCGCCATAGATTTTTGGAAGCTCGCCGTGTTTTTTTGCAAACTTGTCAACGTTTGCAATTTTATTAATAAATTCTTCCTGAGTCATTTCCGGCTCTTGGCCTTTATTCATTTTTTCGCGGTAAATTCGGTAAGGGTAGTCGTCCCAAATGTGAACATTGTTGTCCACGAGGTATTTAATGTTTGTTTGCCCCGAAAGGAACCAATAAAGTTCGTGCAAAACCCCTTTCCAGTAAACTTTTTTGGTGGTAAGCATAGGAAAACCTTCGGATAAATCAAAGTGAATCTGCCGTCCAAAAATACTGTGGGTAATTGCCCCCGTACCTTTGTCTTCCTGCTTAATACCCTTGTCCAAAATTTCCTGCATTAAATTAAGATATTGGTATTCTGGATGATTGTTCATAAGTTTTAGTTAATCTATGGTAAAAGTTTTTTCCGTGCCGTAGTAGTCTTGCCCCTCAACTTCACCTTTTCGACTTTGCTCGGAGGCTTCGCTCGGAACGCTTTAGCATTTTTTTAGTTCGATGGTTAACCATCAATCACTCAACGATGAATGTCTTATCAGTCCCATAATAATCGCGCCAGTTGGCATTGTAGAAGTCAAACATTCTTTGCAGGCGGTCCTGGGAAAGTTCTTCCACGCCCAGATCACCTATCAGCCGCCTGATAATTTGTTTGGTATTGCCAGCCTTTGACGCGTTATCAATCACTTTTTCAAATTCAGCCAGATAGCCGTAACCCGCGTTTTTGTCTATGGAAACGTTTAGGTCCTTAAAATTGTATTCGCTTCTTTCGCGGGACCATTTGGCTTGATATTTGAAGCCTGCGCCAAGTAGTAATTTATCTAAATCATCAATCGTATGGACTCCCTTTTCTTTGGGGATAGTGACTTCAAACTCCAAGCGGGCGGTGCCGTTCTCGCTTGTTGTATCGTCTATAGTTGCCTTTACTACCAATAAAATTTTGTTGTCCGCTTGCCTGGTTCTGACAGAAAATGATTTGGCGCGGTTGGCTAAATCCTTAAGTTTTTTTCTGTTTTTGCCAGAGAGCAATGAGGAAAATTTATTATACAATGCTTTAAGGTCGCCATCAACAAAATAATGATTCAGTTCGCTATGAGTGCCTAAAACTTTAAGATTTGGGTCCGCTTCTTGCATTTTTGTGATCAACTCATCAGCTTTTGTCTTGGAGCCGAGCAAAGATTTTATTTCTATTTCAAACTTATGCATTTATTTTTTGCCTTCCAAAATTAATTTGTAGTCGCCTTCGGTAAAGCGGTTGCGCGCGTTTCTGTACCAAGCGAGGGGATCGCTTTTTTTAATGGCTTTAGCTAACTTTTTGGCCGAGTTAGTAAAAAAAATTTTGTGCATGGCTTTTCGGTTGTCCTCCCAAGCCTTGAGATGTTTGCGGCCGATTGCCTTTTGTTCCATAATTTCCAAATCTACGTCCAGCCAGTCTGCGTCTTTGACAAGTTTGGCTTCCCAAGTTTTCCTCTCTTCGTATTCTTTCCAGACCTTGAACATTTCTTTTTTTAGCAGCGTATCTTTTAACATATCTTTAACGGCTTTAGGTTCGTCCCTTTTTACGTATTGTCGGGAGATATAATGGACATCGCCCGTGCGGCTTTCGGTAATGTCGTGCACCAGCGCCATTTTGACTATTTTTCCCGTGTCCACTTTTTTGCCTTCCATCTCCGACAAAATTAAAGCCAGCCAGGCAACGCGAAAATGATGTTCGGCTAAATTGGCGAAATTCACGCCTAAAAATTGGGTCCAGCCTCTTTTGATAAAGCGCAGGCAGCCAAGTTCGTAAAGAAGTTCTAAATCTCTGTTTATTGCCATATAGCTATTTTATCACAAAGATTTTAAAGCTAAAAACGGGCTTTTCTTTGGGTTTTGTTGCGTGGTATACTATCGTTATATGGAAAAAACAATTATTGGATTAGTGGGAGAGAAACTGGCGGGCAAAGACACGGCTGCTGAATATTTGGTTAAAAAATATGGCGCTTTCCATATCAAATTCAGCCAGCTTTTGGATGAGATTTTGGATATTTTGGATATGGAAAAAACCAGGCGCAATGAGATAGACTTGGGGCTTGGGCTAAGAGATATTTTTGGGCCTGAAGTTTTGTACTGGGCTTTGAAGAAAAGAGTTCTAAAAGCAAAAGAAAATCTGGCGGTAATAAACGGTATTAGGATGGATGAGCAGGAAAAGATTATAAAAGAGCTCGGAGCGAAAATAATTTATTTGACCGCGCCGGTGGATCTTAGGTTCCAAAGGTATCAGCAGCGGCACGAAAAGGTGGACGACGGCAAAATGAATTTTGAGGAGTTTGTGGCGCAAGAAAAAACCGAAGCCACGGAAGTGGACATCCCGAAACTGGGAGAGAGAGCAGACTTTCGTATTGATAACACGGGTAGTGTGGAGGAATTGTACGAAAAGTTAGATCAAATTATGGCATCAATTGAGAACCAAGAACCAAAAAACAATAATCAAACAAGCGCCAATTTATAAATTATAATTTGAGATTTGGATCTTGTGATTTGTTATTTAGAAAGTTATGGCAATTTTTAAACGCTCAAAAAAGAATAAAAAGAGACAAAGAGGCAGGTTTATTGTAATTGACGGCATAGATGGCAGCGGCAAAACCACGCAGTTTGAGCTTTTAAAGCAGGAGCTGCAACTTATGGGGTATAAGGTGGAAGTTATTAAATTCCCGCGGCACAGTCAGACCACCGCGTATTTTGTAGATGAATATTTGAAAGGTACTTTTGGAGATTTGAATCCTTACGCGGCTTCCATTTTTTACGCGGTTGACAGGTTTGAGGCATCAGTAGTAATCAAAAATTGGCTAGGAGAAGGCAAGATTGTGCTTGCCGACCGATACGTAGTGGCGAACGCCGGACATCAGGGCAGCAGAATTAGCGACCCGGTTGAACGGCTTAAATTTTTCAAGTGGCTGGATAATTTGGAATACAATATTTTTGGCATTCCCAAACCTGATTTGAATATCATTTTAAATATGCCGGCCATGACCGCGTACCGCTTGCTTAAGAGCCGCAAAAGCGATGAAAAACATACGGACAATATGCATCAAAAAAGCTTGACGCATTTAAGACAGGCGCAGGAAGCTTATATGCAAATTGCCAAGCTTTTTCCCAATACCAAGATGGTGGAATGTTTGGCGGGCAAGGACGTGCTTAGCCCGCAGGAAATTCATAACAAGGTCTGGGAACTGGTGCGCAGGATAGCGTTAAAGGATTTTAAGCCGCAATAAGACTGATAGGACATGTATGACATATAAGCCCCCTGTTAAAACAGGGGGATTTTTGGTATAATGCGCAAAGCCTTGGCTAGTCTCCGACTGTCCTATGAGACCAAAAAGTGGAGACAAGCACAAATATCACCACAGACTAAACGTAAAAGTGTGTGGCGAGATTGAGGACAAGCTCCAGAGATTTCTGCCGGAGCAGGAAGGGGTGGAGGGTAAAGCTCGATACCTTCTTTCTGTAATGGCGGAAGTGGCGTTATCCGAAGAG
>CAZLQG010000030.1:0-9171 GCA_964561655.1 uncultured Candidatus Saccharibacteria bacterium
GTTTTTTGATTTCGCGCTTTTTTGCTTTTGTGCGGTGGTCGTCTAAAATCTTTTTTTTCATAATTTCGTGCTATAATATTAGTGAGTAAGTATCAAAATTTATGACCCAGTAGAACTTCTTTGCATGCCTTTGGCTGAAATGCCGCTGAAGTTATGCCAAGAGTCCTGTTGGGATGGATGTTATATTTTAGTAAGTAATCGTTTTTGCGAGCCGCCACAGGCGGAAGAAGCAAATGCAAAAAAACTCTACTGGGATGAAAACAAAACGATTTATTTATGTCATCATCGCAGTCTTAATAATTGTAGCATTAAGCTATTATTTTTACGATTCCAAAAGCAGGCAGGCCCAGGCTCCAAGTGCAGATATTTCGGAAGTTTTAAAGACGGAAAATTCTAACAAGCAGAACGGTCAGGAGAATATGGAAGTACAAAATGAACCGACGGAAAATATACAAAATGCGGATCAGTCGTCTCAGACTGAGCAGTCTTCCGGTGAGGCTAAACAATCGGAAGGCACTTTTTCCAGTGGCAGTGAAGCCGAGGTGTCTCCGGGCGCGGATATTTTAGTAACGGAAATAGTTTATGACGGGCAAAAGTTTACTCCTGATGTTTTGGATATATTGGTAGGAGATGTGGTTATTTTTACAAATAACGGTTCAAAAGATTTTTGGCCGGCTTCCAACAACCACCCTACGCATACTCTGTATCCGGAATTTGATGCTAAGGGGCCGATTGCGCCCGGCGGGAAATATCAGTTCACCTTTGAGAAAGCAGGTTCTTGGGGCTTTCACGATCACTTAAACCCTTCGGTTGGCGGAGCTATCAACGTAAGCGAAAAATGATATTTGCCTGAATTTGAAATCCTTTCCTAATGTGTTGGGAGAGGATTTTGATTTTAACAATAAAAATGTTATAATTTAGAAAATTTACATCATCAAACAAAATGTCAGATTGGCAAACCTTTGGCCATCAAAATGTAAAAAATTTACTGGAAAAACAGCTCAAGGCAAAAGTTTTTCCGCACGCTTATTTATTTTGGGGGCAAGAGGGTTTAGGCAAAAAACAACTGGCTTTGGAGTTTGCAGGCAGAATTTTAAAAACTGACAGGCTTACAACGCATCCGGATTTTCAAATAATTGACTTAGAGGGAGAAATTGTTCTGGAGAGAATCCACGAATTTATAGCCAGGCTCAGGTTTAAGCCGCTTTTGTCGGAACATAAAATCGGGATAGTCAATAATTGCGAAAATCTGAATCTGCAAAGCGCAAACGCTTTGCTAAAAACATTGGAAGAGCCTTCCAAAAGCTCAATTATTATACTTATTGCCAACTCCCGGAATGTTCTGCCGACGCTGCGCTCGCGATGCCAGATTTTTAATTTTAATCCGTTTACGCAACAGCAGCTGAAGAGCTTTGCCCTTCAAAACGAAAACGAATTTTTCGAAGAGATTGCGGCTTTGAGTTTTGGTTCTCCTGAGAGATTTAGGGTTCTAACACAGGACGAGGAGGTCTTAAAGGAGCATAAAGGCAGGTTGGAGGAACTGCAGAATATAAAGCATTCCACCTTAGCGGAAAGGATTTTAAAAATTTCCGAGTTCGCAGTTTGGGAAGACAAGGATTTGGAAGACCTATTTTTAGACTGGACTTTCTGGCAGGCTTATAAAGTCAGGCAGCAGCCTGAAGAATACATGAGGTTAAAAAAGCTTTTAAATGCTTTGAGGAATTTAAAAATCAATAAAAATAAAAAATTAATTTTGCAGGAACTATTTTTTTCCATATAAATTTATGTTTAAAATCAAATTATCCATTCTTTTTATTTCGTTGGTTTTTCTTTCGGCCGCCTGCGGCTTAGGCAAAGGAACCGCTTCCGGGGTCATAAAAACCGTCAATGGCGGGGCGGACTGGCAATTTTTTAACAAAATTGAAGAAGGCTCTGCCGGCAATTTGACTGCTTCCCAGATTTCCAAGCTGAAATTTGATCCGCAAAACCGGGAAATGGTATATGCCGGCACTTATAATCAAGGCTTGTTTAGGTCGCAGAACTCAGGGGAGAATTGGAAGGTTATTCTTTCCAAGCTTTCGGTTTACGATTTTGCCCTTGACCCGTTTGATTCCAACATTATTTATGCGGCAGGCAGTTTTAGCGACTTCGGCAAGGTTTTAAAAACCGAGGACGGCGGAGCCAGCTGGCAGGAAATTTACAATGAGGCCAGCAAACAAAATTCGGTAAGGGCCATAGCCATAAACCCGGGCAATCCAAACCAGCTGATTATCGGCACTTCTTCCGGTAATTTGATTAAAAGTTTGGACGGAGGACTTTCCTGGCAGTTGGTAAAAAATTTCGAAGACAGAATTAACAGGCTCTTTTGGCAGGGCGGAGAAGTTTACGTTTTGCTCAGAGATAAAGGACTCTTTAGAGCTTCTTCCGCTATGGATAACTTTGATTATTTAACCGAAAGTCTGGCCAGGAACCTTAGTGTCGGCGGGATTAATTTTGACAAGCCGGAAGTTGAAAGGTTTAATCAGGCTTATATTGACGAGTTTTCGGGTAATTTGCTTTATTTGGCAACGAATATAGGCATTTATAAATCCGTAGACAGAGGGGTTAGCTGGCAGCAAATGGCTTTGCCAGTTAAGGGGAGTGCAAGCGATACCTGGACAATAACGGTTTCTAAAAGCAGTAGTAATCTAGTTTTTACGAATGTAGGCGCTACGATTTACAAGTCCACGGACGGAGCCGTGTCCTGGCAGACCCAGAGCATTGCCACCGCGGGGCTTATTAATTATATTTTAATAGATCCTGAGCTTTCGCAGATTGTGTATGCGGGGATTTACATTCCAGACTAAAAGTTAAGAATTTAAAATTAAAAATTATGGAGTCCCGAGATGTCGGGATAGTAATTATTAAATCATATGATAGAGCAGATTATCAACAAACATAAAGAAGAATTTGAAAAAGCAATTGAACATTTTGTGCACGAACTTTCGGGGGTAAGAACTGGCCGTGCAAATCCGGCGCTTTTAAATACCGTTAAGGTGGAGGCTTACGGCAGTCAAATGCCTATTGAACACGTAGCTTCAATAACGGTTTCGGACGTGATGACTTTAACCATCAGTCCATGGGACAAGAGCCAGCTTGCGGTGATAGAAAAAGCCATCCAACTGGCAAATTTAGGTTTAAATCCTTCCAACGACGGTAGCGTTATTCGCATCAACTTGCCCAAGCTGACCGAAGAGCGCAGAAAAGAGCTAGTTAAGCTAATCGGCCAAATGGCGGAGAAAGCGCGGATAAGTGTAAGGAACATTCGGGAAGCCATCATCAAAGAATTAAAAAAGGCGGAAGAAGACGGCAAAATCAGCGAAGACGATTTGGAAAAAGGCAAAGAAAAGTTGCAGAAAGAAGTGGATGAATATAATGAAGAGATTAAAGAGCATGTGGAAAAGAAAGAGAAAGAAGTAATGACAGTGTAATTAGTTCATAAAGTTTAAAGTTTTTAAAGTTATAAAGTAATGTTCTTGACCATTTTAATTTTTATTATAATCCTTGGCCTGCTAGTGTTCGTTCACGAATTCGGGCATTTTTGGGTTGCCAAAAAAAGCGGAATGATGATAAAAGAATTCGGCTTTGGCTTTCCTCCCAGGATGCTTGGGGTGCAAAAAGTCGCGGGGCGCTTTAAGCTTGTCTGGGGCCATAAAGAGCCGGACGATCCCAACCAAACAGTTTATTCCGTAAACTGGATTCCGGTTGGGGGCTTTGTAAAAATTTTAGGCGAGAATAACGACCACGAGGAGCACCCGCAAAGTTTTATTAACAAGCCTTTTTTGCCGAGGTTTTTTACTCTTGTGGCAGGCGTTGTTATGAACGTAGCTTTAGCTTGGGTCTTAATTAGTATTGGTTTTTTCTTGGGCCTGCCTTCTGCTTATAACAATTTGGATAATTTGCCAAAAGGCGGGGTCTTAGAGAATCCGCAGGTGGCAATTGTGGAAGTAATGAAAGATTCGCCGGCGGAAGTGGCTGGTTTGGAACCTGAGGATATAATTCTTTCTGTAGACGGGAGGAATTTTCAAAGTATTAAGGAAGTAAGTAGTTATATAAAAGCTAACCAAGGCAAAGAATTTAGTTTTGAAGTTAAAAGGCTGAATGAGACAGTAAGTTTAAGCGTGCCGTCGCTTGCGGAGCCTGCCGAAGGAGAAGGACCGACCGGGATAATACTTGCCAATGTTGGTTTGCTTAGTTTTCCCTGGTATCAGTCAATTTGGGAAGGCGCAAAAGCGACGATTTACGCCCTTCAAACTATTGTTGTTGGAGTCTATAAAATAATTGCAACCGGCGTGGGCGTGGAAAGCCTGGGGGGGCCAGTTAAAATCGCGCAAATTACCGGACAGGTCGCGGGTTTAGGGTTTATTTATATTCTGCAGTTTACGGCATTTTTATCTTTGAATCTTGCCATTTTAAACATTCTTCCGTTTCCGGCCCTAGACGGCGGCAGGGTCATATTTTTAATTGTTGAAAAAATCAGGGGAAAGCGGAATAATCAAAGGGTAGAACAGTTGGTAAATACTGTAGGCTTTATGCTTTTGCTGCTATTGATGGTTTTAGTTACAATTAAGGATATTAAGGCGTTTTAATTTATGAGACAGTCCCGATATTTTTTAAAAACCAGCAAGAATAAGCCTGCGGATGATGTATCTATTAATGCTCGATTATTAGAGCAGGGCGGGTTTGTGCAGAAAGTCATGGCCGGGGTTTATGATTTTTTGCCTTTAGGTTTGCGCGTTTTGCAAAAAATTGAAAACATCGTGCGCGAGGAAATGGATAAAATCGGCAGCGAAATGTTTATGCCGGTTTTGCATCCAAAAGAAAACTGGCAGGCTACGGGCAGGTGGACGGGTTTGGATGTGCTGTTTAAAGTCAAATCCCAGCATGGGTCAGAGTACGCGCTTGGGCCTACCCATGAGGAAATTGTGACGCCCGCGGCGTTGTCCATTATTTCCAGTTATAAAGATTTGCCTTTGGCGGTGTATCAAATTCAGACTAAATTCAGGGACGAGCCGCGGGCGAAGTCCGGGCTTTTAAGAGGCCGTGAATTCCGGATGAAAGATTTGTATAGTTTTCACGCCACAGTGGGGGATTTGGAAGATTATTATAATGAAAAAGCTATACCGGCGTATAAAAAGATTTTTGCGCGGCTGGGGTTATCATGTATCTTAACCGAAGCTACGGGCGGGACTTTTAGCAAATTTTCCCACGAATTTCAGGTGGAGATAGAAAACGGCGAAGATACTATTTATGTTTGTGAAAAGTGCGGCATGGCTAAAAACAAGGAGATTCATCAAAAAGGCATAGCGTGTACCAATTGTGACAAAACCAGCTGGCGCGAGACCAAGGCTTCGGAAGTTGGCAACATTTTTAAGCTTCAGAATAAATATTCTAAGGCGTTCAATTTGCAGTATACGGACAGAGACGGTTCCAAAAAAATTGTACTTATGGGCTGTTATGGTTTAGGTACTTCTCGAGTGATGGGTGTGATTGTGGAGAAATTCCACGATGAAAAAGGGATTATTTGGCCGGATGCTGTTGCACCGTTTAAGGCACATCTAATTTCTATAATGGGTTCAGAAAAGCAGATAGATAAGGTTTATAAGCTTTTAAGAAAAAATGACTTTGATGTATTATATGATGACCGAGATGTTTCGGCGGGAGTTAAGTTTGCAGATGCTGATTTGATTGGTATTCCTTATAGAATTGTAATATCTGCGAAGACAGCAGAAGGATCAGTGGAATTGAAGAAGCGAAGTGAAGATAAACCAAAGTCTGTCCCTATTACTACTTTACCCCAGTATCTGAAATAAGCAATTCAGTTTCAGTATTCATTTTTGAAAAATCAAAACCAAAACTCAAAATAGAGCGAATAATTTTTAAGTTTTGAGTTATGGTTTTTAGTTTTGAGTTTTTAGTTTACATAAGTGTTAAACAATCTTTATTCAAAATTCAGCAAGGACATCGGCATTGACTTGGGCACGGCCAATACTTTGGTTTACGTAAAAGGCAAAGGCATTGTAATCAACGAACCTTCGGTAGTGGCGGTGAACCAGCGCACCAAGCAGATTTTGGCTATAGGCACGGAGGCCCAAAGAATGGTCGGAAGGACGCCGCCGCACATTGTGGCCACCAGGCCTTTAGTGGACGGAGTAATTTCGGATTTTGAAATTACCGAAGCCATGCTGAGGTATTTTATAGACAAGGTCCACGCCGGGGGCTATGTTTTTTTAAGGCGCCCGCGGGTGGTAATTGGCATCCCCAGCGGCGTTACTGAGGTGGAAAAAAGGGCGGTGGTGGACGCCGCTATTAACGCTGGCGCCAGACAGGCTTTTTTGATTGAACAGCCTATGGCCGCGGCCATAGGCAGTCGGCTCAACGTGCAGGATCCTCAAGGGAGCATGATAGTTGATATCGGCGGAGGTACTACGGAAATTGCCGTAATTTCTTTAGGCGGCATAGTAATTTCTAAATCTTTGCGTATTGCCGGTGACGAAATGGACCAAAATATTATTCAGTACGCGCGCGAGAATTTTAATTTGCTTTTGGGTGAAAGAACGGCCGAAGAAGTCAAAATTAAAATCGGCAATGCTTATCCTTTGGAAAAACCGCTTTCTGCGAGGATGCGCGGCCGGGATTTGGTTACTGGTCTGCCCAAAGAAGTTATTATTAACGATTTGCAGGTAAGAGAGGCTTTAATGCTCAGTTTGAAGGTGATAGTCAGCAGTATCAAAGATGTAATAGAAGAAATTCCGCCGGAATTAATTTCCGACATTTTGGACAAAGGCATAGTTTTGGCCGGTGGTGGTTCGCTTTTGAAAAATCTGGACAAGCTTGTCGCAGAGCATACCTCTATGCCAATTAATGTTTCTGAAGATCCGTTAACCTGCGTTGCCAGGGGAGCGGGAGTGGTGGTTGAGGATTTGGAGCTTCTAAGAGAAGTTTTGGTGCCCGCTGAATTGGAAAAAGCCCCAAGATAACTTTACCAAATACTGATTCATACGAATATACTAATGTTTTTGATTTTAAACTTTTGGTTTTAGCTGCCGGCGGTGTAAATAATTAGTATATTAGTAAGTATTCGTATTTAGTAAAGATATGAGGTTTATCTATACCAAACAATTTATAATTTTTTCTTTGCTGGCGTTGCTTACAGCCTTTTTCGTATTTTTTGAGGTTAAGGGTTGGCTGAGTCCGGTTAGAACGGCCTTTTTGTACGCACCAAGACCGTTCGTAGTAGCGGGGCAAAAGGTTATTTCGCCGGTGAAAGGTTTTTTTTCCACCGTCTACCAGCTTAATAGAATCAGCAAAGAAAACACGGAGCTTAGACAGGAAATAATTAGACTCAAGCAAGATTTAGTTGACTTTGAGAAAGAGCGGAAAGAAAATGAGGCTTTAAGAAAAGAATTGGGTTTTACCAAGAATGTCAATTATAATTTGATTTCTTGTTCGGTCCTTTCCCAAAATCCTTTTAATTTGACTGAATCTATTGTTTTAAACTGCGGCTTGAAAGACGGCGTAGAGGAAGGCTTAGCGGTTGTTAGCCAGGGGTATTTAATCGGCAAAATAGTTTTTGTAGGTTCTAATACCAGT
Organism: uncultured Candidatus Saccharibacteria bacterium; assembly: GCA_964561655.1. GTDB lineage: Bacteria > Patescibacteriota > Doudnabacteria > UBA920 > UBA920 > CAZLQG01. The sequence continues at coordinate 7,633 of CAZLQG010000030.1, forward strand.
ACCGCTCTTTTGGCGGTGAGCTCCCGTTTTTCAACTGACGCGGCCATAAGTAAAACGCAGCAGCCAGCTGTAGTTAGGGGTTCGTTTGGATCAAGCTTGGTTTTAGACCAGCTTTCGCAGGAAGCACAAAGCGAAAAAGGCTGGTTAGTAGTCACAGCGGGCATAGATCAAAAAATTCCGCGCGGTGTTCTTATCGGCGAGATTGGAGACGAAATATCCAGCTCCAGCGATTTGTTCAAAAAAATTACCATTGCTAGTCCGGTGAACTTTGACAGTTCGGAATTTGTGTTCGTCATAAAACCCTAAATTTTACAGATATGAAATATCTAATTTACTTGGTTGCAATTGTTTTTTTATTGGGTGTCAATGTCGGAATTTTCCCCTACCTTAGATCTTTTGGAACCACGCCCAATCTATTGCTTTTGTTTACTTTACTTGTTGTTTTTGAAAAGCACGACAGTAGTTTTTTCTTTGTGGGATTTTTAAGCGGTTTGTTTTTGGATTTTTTTTCCGGGGCATTTTTAGGCACTTTTACTTTTTCATTTCTTTTGGCCGTCTTTTTGTTGTATTTGATAAGTAAGCATTTTCTTTTGCTTTCCGAAGTTAATTGGAAAAATTTATGTATTATGCTATTTCTGTCGATTCTTATCGTCCACATCCTTGCCTGGCTTTATAATTTGGCAGTCTTTAAGCTTAGCTGGTCGGCGCAATCTTTGCCCTTGGGAATTTTTACCTGGAGGTTTTTGGCGGAAATTATTTATAACTTAGCCCTGCTTTATCCAGTATATATTTTTACAGCTTTAGTCCAGAAATTAAATTTAAACTTTGAAATGGGAAAGATTAAACCTTATTGATAATTTAAATGAAAAATCCGTTTGAAATTTATACCAGTTCCCGGCCAAAGACCAGCCCGCATTTTTTGGAATGGGAAGAGTCGGCCGTTGACTCACAATCTAAAGTGGATGAAGTTTTAGACAGCGAAAGAAATACCGGCCGTTTTTGGTGGCTTAAAATTTTGATGACAGTCTGTTTTTTGGTTCTTCTTGGCAAATTAATTGACTTGCAGATTATCAACGGTTCTCACTTAAGGGTTTTGTCCGAAAATAACCGCATCCGCAGCCAGACGATTTTAGCCCCCAGAGGGCTCATTTACGATTATTTGGGGAACCTTCTGGCTCAAAATACGGCAAGCTTTAATTTGGCGGCAATCCCTTTTGATTTGCCCGCAGAAGGATTGGAAGAAGAAATCGGCAAGCTCTCCGGACTTTTCGCTTTGGATGAGCAGGAGGTTAATTTAAGGTTGAAAAGTATCAATAGAAGCTCTGTGGATCCGGTTTTGATAAAATCAGGACTTAGCCAGGAGGAGAACATATTGTTCGAAACTAGATCGGGGGAATTGCCGGGATTTTCTGTACAAAAGATTCCGATTCGCAAGTATTTGGACGCTTCCGTGTTTTCCCATGTTTTGGGTTATACGGGGCTTGTGAGTCCTGCGGACTTGGAAAATATTGATACTAAAAAGTATGACATGGTGGACTA
>CAZLQG010000031.1:0-5047 GCA_964561655.1 uncultured Candidatus Saccharibacteria bacterium
CGGATGGGCTAACAGAAGCACAACTTTTTGACAGTACCAAGCAAAGGATAAAAAACATGAAACACCTTAGAACTAACCTGAAGAATATGGACGGTACAGATTTAATTCATCAAGCACAGGACGGAAAGTGGCTTTTATTCGGCAGAGGGTTTTCTGAAGCTGAGAAATTAATCGAGAAATTTAAGTAAAAGGAAGAGTGCTTATATTTTTTTCCTTCAAAATAAGCTTATTCTTCACACACCCTAGGAATTCCCGTTTTTCCTCGATCGTCCCTCTGTTTAACACGTATTGAGCCTTTGAGCTTGGCCTTATTTAAACCAAAGTGGTAGAATTTATCTATGGTTAATAGGGATTTTAAAATGCAAGACCTGTCGGAAGAGAATATCAGGAAAAATTGTCCGCATTGCAATGCCGGGCATGTTGCGTTGAAATTTGTTTTAAAAGAAACGGAAAATTTTAGGGTGGTCTGCGATTACAATCCTTTAACCGAAGGTCATATTTTAATTATCCCAAAAGCCCATATTTCCTGCGTTGGGGAAATGGATGACGATCATTTTTTTGAATTTAAGGAATTATACAATCATTTCAGTGAATTTTTAAAAAAGGAATATAGGAGCATCGCTACATTTGAGCACGGTAAAGTCGGGCAGACGGTTTTCCATTGCCATGTGCATTTGTTGCCGTTTGAAGGAAACCATTTTCAGATAATTCCGGAAGGGGAAAGTAAACTATCAATAATTGGAAAAATCGATAAATTAAGAGAAGAATATCGCAGCAAGGGAAAATACCTTTTTTTGTCGATTAATGATAAAATGTGGTTAGTAGACACAGGCTTAGGAGTTCCAAGATTTTTCAGGGACAGGTTTAGTAAAGCTTTGGGAAACCCTAAGCGGGGGAATTGGAAAAATATTCAGGAAAATGCGGAAATGAGGAAGGAGTTGGAAAAGGAAATAAACAGCTTAATGGAAAAGTATAAAAAGTATGAATAATATTCAAGAAAAAAACGCGAAACATCTTTATGAAGAGCGGCCGTGGGGGAGCTATGAAATTTTGAGCCAGTTTACTATCACCGGTGATGGTGGTAAAGACGTTTGCGTGAAAAGGATTAGTGTAAAGCCAAACCAGCGTGTGTCGTATCAATCCCATAAAATGCGGGGCGAACATTGGTTTTTTGTGCAGGGAGAGGGGAAAGTGGTTTTGAACGACTCGGAACATCACGTGCAGCCGGGAAGCAGTGTGGAGGTCCCAATTGGCGTTAAACACCGCGTAATAAATACCGGTGATGAACTTGACTTGGTTTTTATAGAAGTGGGCACCGGGCATTTTGATGAGAATGATATTGAAAGGTTTGAGGATGATTATGGAAGAGTGAGTTAGTCAAGAGTCATCAGTCAAGAGTTAATAGGAAAACCCCGTCCCGATTTATCGGGACGGGGTTTTGTGATGGATCCCGGGTAATGTCAATTTTTTATTTTCTCAATATCCAAAGTTTTCCAGTTATATTTGTCAGGGTCAAAGCCGTCGCCGCAAACGGTTTCTATCAGCGCGGTGCAAATTCGGTAAGGGTCAAAGTTTGCGGCCGGCCTGCGGTCCTCCAAATAACCGCGCCCGGAATTTTTGGTATGAACCGGAATGCGAATAGCCGCACTTCTGTCGGAAACGCCGTATTTAAATTCTTTTATACTACAGGTTTCATGGGCCCCGGTGAGGCGTTTGTCATTATCTGCCCCGTAAACTTGAATATGTTGCCAGTGGAATTTGCCTAATTTTTGGCAGGCTTTTTCCACTTCCTTATAGCCTCCCTCTTCCCTCATCGCCTTGGTAGAAAAATTAGTATGAGCGCCTGCGCCGTTCCAGTCGCCCGGCATAGGTTTTGGATCCAGCTTTGCATAAACATCAAAATCTTCGCCTAAGCGATATAAAAGCCAGCGCGCCAGCCACATTTGATCGGAATTTTCCAGGGGCGGCAGGGCGCCGATTTGGAATTCCCATTGTGCGGGCATTACTTCTGCGTTAATGCCGGAAATGGCTATCCCCGCGTCCAGGCACGCTTTTAAGTGTGCTTCCACTAAAGGCCGGCCGTGGACTTCATCATACCCCACGCCGCAGTAGTAGCGACCTTGAGGGTGGGGAAAGCCGTTTTGAGGCCATCCTAAAGGCCATTCTTTGCGGTATAAGGTGTATTCCTGCTCAAAGCCGAACAGCGGTTCGTGTTGTGCATATTTTTTTACCACATCCGCCAAAACGTGGCGCGTATTGGATTCGTGCGGAGTGCCATCCGGGTTTAACACTTCGCACATCACAAGGATGTTTTCTCCTTTGTTGATGGGGTCGGGGATATAGTAAACCGGCTTTAGCAGGCAGTCGCTAAAGTGCCCCTTGGCTTGCTCGGTAGAGGAACCGTCAAACCCCCACATTGGGATGTCGCCTAGGTTTTTTACCGGGCCGTTAATGATTTTGGTTTTTGACCGGAGTTTGGAGGTAGGTGTCTGGCCGTCTATCCAAATGTACTCGGCCATGATTTTGCTTTTTGGCATTTCGCCCGTCAGTTTTCGACGGGAATTAATAAATGACGCTCGTCATCCCGAGCGGAATCAAGGAATCTGTAAGTCGCAATGAATATTTTGTTTACAGATTTCTCTCTTTGTTCGAAATGACAAAAAATTTAAAAACACCTCTTTTGGAGACACTGCATTTGCAGTTGAAATATTAGGGTGTTTTTTTTGACTTTATATTCAGTTTTATACTTTTATGTTAGCAGATGTATTTGATAAATCAAATGTTGTAAGTAAGAGGGAATTTTGGGATTTGATGGTAATTTATCCACACTTGGGAAGCGTGAAGCGTATAGCCGTACAGCGTGTAGGACTTTTGATACTGTCATTCCGGAAGCGATGGAGCGAAGCGAAAGGCTGTCCGGAATCTATTTTTTGGATCCTGAAACAAGTTCAGGATGACAGTTCTGGTTAATGGTTGGCAGCGGGGGATTGAAAGCTCTCGAGATGGCCTTCAATCTTCCCCGCCGCAGAATAACGATTGAGCTGGTCGTGTGGGAGCTAATCCTCCCTGGGGCGTCAGTCGACGTCCGGTGGGGAGTTATATACTTCCCCATGACTGTGCGACTCCGGTCTTCCGCGGTCGCGCATAGTATCGGTTTTGCGAACGGTGGCCTCACCTTTCGGCCGTCGTTTACCTGCCGCGAATATCCTCCGCTGCCTTCGCCAGTTTGCTTCGGCAGCGAGGGTAGTTTGAAGACGCTGTTGACGTTTGGTCATCGCCTTTCTCCATCCAAGCCCTTGGGACTTACTTGGCGGGGGCATCTCCGTCGGTTGGTTGTGGAGCCGAGCTTGGCTCGGCGCTGGCGTCGAGCGGCAGGAGCTTCTCGCCGCTGCATTTCTTTGGTCGGGTGACGGTGACGACGAGGAGACACGGTTAGGTCTCCCCGTATCTTTCGAGATCTTCCCCTGTGAGGGGTGTGGCCTTGGCGATAGCCGTGGCCATCTCCATGACCGCAGGGTTGCCGGAGGAATCGAGGCGCGTTGCCTCGACAGGGGGTTTCGAAATAGGAGGACTTGCTCCTTGCTGTCCTCCTTGATCCTGTTGATTCATGGCTCAAATTTTACTAGTTTAGCAGGGTAGAGTCAAATAAATAGAAACTCCATTCCGAGTGAAGCGGAGCGAAATCGAGGAATCGCTTATTCATCTATTTATTAACAGATAAGAGATTCCTCCACTCGCTTTGCTCGGTCGGGATGGAAGGCAAAAGCCGGAATGACAGACTCTAAATAGTACTAACTATAGTTAGTACTATGCTATACTGGGGATATGAAAGAAGGTTACAAAATTTTTGCCATCAGGCTTGCCAAAAAGGCGGGGAAAGTTATTAGAAAAAATTTTGTTGCCATCGGCAAAAAGAAGGAATGGAAAGAGGACCATACGCCTATTACGGAGACCGATTTGGCAATAAATAAAATGGTTATAGATGAAGTCAAGGAAAGTTTTCCTGACCACAGCATTTTAGGCGAGGAACTGCAAGATATGAGCGGAAGCGGCAAGTTCGTCTGGGTGTGCGACCCCCTTGACGGTACTGTCCCTTTTTCCCATGGCTGGCAGACATCTGTGTTCAGTTTGGCTTTGGTTGAAGATGGCAAGCCCATTGTGGGAGTAATTTATGACCCGTATTTGGACAGGATGTTTTTTGCAGAAAAAGGTAAAGGCACTACTTTAAACGGTGAGCCGGTTCATGTAAATAACAAATCTGATTTCAAGAGAGCCGTAGTTACGGTTGTTCCCATAGATCATGACCAGACTTACAACGTTTTGCCGGTAGTAGAAATTTTCACAAAAAAGGGCGCCATGCTGGTGAACGTAGGCGCGATTTGCTATATGGGTATGCTTTTGGCTGCCGGGGAGTTTACAGCTTCTATTTTTGCAGGAACAACAGCTCACGATAGCGCGGCAATTAAAATTCTTGTGGAAGAAGCCGGCGGGAAAGTGACGGATTTGTACGGCAAAGAGCAAAGATACGACCAAAAAACCCGCGGGCATATTGCCTCCAACGGGCTGGTGCATGACGAGCTTTTAGAAATGGTAAGTCCTTTTCTGCCTAAAAGTGAAAATGGGTAAGGTTTTTGTATTCGCGGTATCTTTTTTTGATTTTTTGAGAGTTTAGACTTTCCAATTTTTCTGTGCCGAATTTTTCCACGCAAAAGCTTGCTACCGTGCTGCCGTAGGCGCAGGCTTTTTTTAAATTGGCGTGAGATAGATCATCTGTTTTGGCAAGATAACCCATAAACGCTCCGGCGAAAGAGTCGCCTGCGCCTGTGGGGTCAACCACGTTTTCCAAAGGGTAGCCGGGGAGGTTAAAAATTTTTCCGCGATTGAACATTAAAAGCCCGTGTTCGCCCTGCTTAATAATCAGCGCATCCTGTTTTTGTCCGCCCATGATCTTGAGTATCTTTCTGGCCGCTTTGAGTAAATTGTTTTCTTCACTAAGCTGTCTGGCTTCGGCGTCGTTGATTATAAAAATATCGGTTAGCTTTAAAAC
>CAZLQG010000031.1:5147-9002 GCA_964561655.1 uncultured Candidatus Saccharibacteria bacterium
TAAGCTGTCTGGCTTCGGCGTCGTTGATTATAAAAATATCGGTTAGCTTTAAAACCTTAAGCAGGCTGCCCCGGGTGGTTTTAATCCAGTCCGGCGCTGTATCTAGCCCCACAACTTTGGGATTTTTTATCTGTTTTAAAACATCAAGCTGGAGCTTTGGGTGAATGTTGGCTAAAAATATGTATTTGGAAAATTTTTGCGCTAAGGTCAGTTTAGGTTTAAAGTTTTCAAATACATTTAGTTTTAAAAGCGTAGTCGTTCTGTGGCCCAAATCAAAGTCGTATTCGCCGGCCCAGGCAAAAGTTTGGCCTGATTTTTTTTCCAAACCCACAATGTCTATCTTTTTATTTTTGAACACTCCCCAGTATCTATCAGTAAAATCATCTCCAACCACGCCGACTATTGAGGGTTTGACGAAATTATTTGCCGCCAAAGCAAAATAGCTCAAACTCCCGCCCAAGGCCTTGCTTGTTTTTCCAAAAGGAGTTTTAATACTGTCAAAGGCTATAGAGCCGACTGTTAATAATTTATTTGACATTTGTTTTTTCATACGATAATTTTATCATAAAGTTATGAAATACAGGAACTTCCAATTCGGTTTGATGATGGCCCTTTCTACGTGAAAGCGGCTTATTGAACGATCATAGATTCACAGATAGCACAGATCGCACAAATAAAAAATTGAAGCCCTTTCACGAGAAAGGGTTTTTTGTTTTTGTCTCCCCTTTTTTCCTCTTAATGCAAGGGAAAGTTAGAGAGGGTTGAAAATCAACTCTCACGATGACCGCGGTTTTGCAATAATGTAAAAATCGTGTGTGTTATCGGAGAATTTTCTGAAGGAGTGGAATATGATAGTCGCTGTCAGGCAATTGTGTTGCGAGGTCTGCAAAGATAAGACTTCGCATGTGGTTTATGAGACGATCGGGCTTGGCTGTCAGATCTATAGTAGAGTGTTGCGGATGCCATGTTCGTCATAATAGGCCCGCGGGGCAGCCTGTCAAGGACTGATATTGTGGCCGGGGTGGGGTGTTGATGTCCATCTCCCCCGGCGCCAATTTTAAATACTTCCATATAAGCATATATGGAAGTGGAAAGTCTTTTTGATCTGATCCGAAATCTATAATTTGTCCTATCCCATACTATGCCGCAAAATGGCGGCTTGTTCTATAAGCGGAGTAATGTTTTTATTTTTAGCTAAAGACTGCTGAATATTGGAAATAATCAGGCAGTGCTGCTGTTCGTCCAAAGTTTTGGGGCCTAAGGCAAAACCCAAATATTCTTCCACTCCGGAAATGTCTTCCAAAATTTCCTTAAACACCGGGTTTTTTTTGGCAAGCAGCTGTAGGCCCTCCTTGTTTACAAACCTGCTGGCTTTGGTTAAGTCGTGGCGGATGTTTTTGTAGTATTTTTCTATGAGTTTAACAGAGCCGTCCGCCATGGCCTTTTTTAGGCCTCTTCCAGTGCCGATTATTTCCGGAGGAATCCCTAGAGAATACAAGCTGGCGGTAAAGGTAATGGCGCGGGGGAGTTTAACTTTGCCTTCGCCGCGGCTGTAGCCGAAAAGCCCAATATGCAAAACACGCTCTCTGCGCTTGGGAACATGAGAGGCGATTTTATTAATCAGCAAAGCCAATTTTTCTATGCTTTTTCGGTAAGGGTCTTCAAAAATTTTAATCACCTGGACAATTTTGTGCTCTTCTTCTTCGCTTACCGTTTGCGGTTTGCCCTTGGGCAATTCTACTTGCAGTTTTTTTATGGCTTTTTTGACTTGGGCTTTTGGAAAATCGTATCTAAATGCGCTTTGAACGATGGTGGTTCGTATCCCAGAGTATTCTTGAATAAATTTATTAATGTGAGTTGGGTTGATGCTGCCTCTAAAGGGCAGTGTGCCTACGCCCACCACCGGGTACATCTTAATTCCGGTTTCTTTTTCCAGATTTTTATATTTGGAAAGGCCGATTTTTATGGCCATCATGGTCGGTACAATCCCGGAGTTTAAAGCGGGATCGCTTCTGGCCATATAAGGTCTTATGTAAATGGGTTCAAAGCCAAAGATTATTTTATGCAGGTCTATGTACTTGGTGAGGATTTTGTCAGAATGAATAATCGTGCTTACCTGTTCAAATAAAGGGATTATTTCTATGTGTTTCAGAACGCCGTTTTCAAAATTATAGAGCGGATGCTTTAAGGAAGCGATTTCGCGAAAAGCTTCCTGAATGCTGAGCATTTCTTTTTCGCTTTCTGTCATTGGCAGAATTACCTCAAACAAGGGGGGGCTGTAAAGCCCGACTTGCTTGGCCAAGCCGGCTGCGGACAGAATGCCCATTAAAGCCCTGCCAAGCCTGAATTCGTTCTGGACTTTGGGGTTGGGCAGTCGGAATGTTAGAAATTTCTCTTTTCCTAAGGGATGGTCCTTAAAATATTGCCAGTGGTCGGCCACCAGCCTTTCTAAAACTGCTTCGTCTACCAGTTTTCCTTCCCAGTCCCATTTGTATTCGTCTATGCCAAGTTGCGAAAAACACACGAAGGCTTCGTAAGCTTCGTGCGCCGTTGAAATAAAGGAGCTTGCGTGCCAGAAAGGCTTAGCAGCGTGGTCCGGATGCTGGGTGGCCATGGTAACCGGAATTTTTCGTTTTTTCGCTTTTTTTAGATAATATTGCATTAATAGCTCCGTTTATAATTCTTTCATAAAGATTAATGATTGTCAAAACAGGTAGATAAGGGATAAAATTAGAATATGATGAGTAATCAAAGTCTGGTAAACAGCTTAACTGAGGCGGGTTATTTAAAAACCCCTGGAATCATTAGGGCTTTTTTGGAAGTGGACAGGGCGGATTTTGTAGGTGTTACAAATAAGGATGTAGCGTATTTAAATCAGCCCTTGCCGATTGGCTTTGGCCAAACCATTTCCCAGCCTTTGACTGTGGCTATGATGCTGGAATGGCTGGTTCCTAAACTAGGGCAGAAGATTTTAGATGTAGGCTGCGGCAGTGGGTGGACAGTTGCACTTTTATCATTAATTGTCGGAAAGAAGGGCAAAGTAATTGGTATAGAAAGAATTTCTGAACTTGTAGAATTCGCAAAAAAAAATTTGGCTAGGTATCCCAAGTTTCAATTTAATAGTTTGGTCGTGACAGGTGACGGGAGCCAGGGATATCGAAAAGAAGCGCCTTATGACGGAATCATTGCCGCAGCCGCATCATCAGAAATTCCAACAGCTTGGAAGGAACAGCTCAAAATCGGTGGCCGGATAGTTGCACCGGTTAAAGACAGTATTGTGGTTGTAGATAAAACATCGAAGGATGAATATCGAGAAACTGTGTATTGGGGCTTTGCCTTTGTACCGCTCATCTCCAATTTCCCTTCCCCAAAGCATGGCGAGAGATGAGAGGAGGGGTTTGTTTGAAGTTAGTTATATAATTACGAGACCGCATACTTGTGAGACAAACTGATTTTTTTGGCAAGAGTTTGAATATTCACAAAATGATAGTATAATCTAGGAAATTAAAAGCTATAATATATGACAGCAGAGCATAGGCAATCTTTTGAATTTAAGACTAGAGAAGAAGGTATTTTTACCCGAATAATCGATGGTCAGCCGGGTTTGATTTTTGAGTTGGACGGCGTTCAATACGAGCTTGTGCATAATTTAGGCGGGTATGATGAGCTTGAAGTTAAATTTAATGTCCAAAGAGAAGATGGAACCTGGGAAGAAGTGGAAAAAACAGTACGTCTAAGGAAGTTGGTTGAATTATCAAAGACAAAACAGCCTCGTATTATTTATGACCCTCGGAAAACTGGATAAGATAAAGCTTGCGCGAGATTAGTACAGTGGTAGTATACTTGCTTCCCAAG
>CAZLQG010000032.1:0-8523 GCA_964561655.1 uncultured Candidatus Saccharibacteria bacterium
TATCCGAAGAGCGTTTTCGGTTAGCGCCCAAGTCTTGCTCTGCCGGCCGCATGCATATGCTTCGGGTCCCTGAAGAAACGTACTTAGCTGTAAGGCGGTACGCCGAAGCAGGTGGGCTGGATTTAACCAAGCAGGCAACAAACCTCTTGGTTGCGGGGTTGGAGCTTTTAAAAAAGAGCAGTAGCGCAAAATTGCCGCTCGGAAAGGAGGAGCTAAAGCGCCGAATCAGATGCGCGCTGGACAAGCGAAGCCGGTCGGAGAATATCCGACAAGGTTTTTCGTTAATCTGGCAGGCGCTGAAGTGGCGTTAGATTCGGGAGAATCAAATTCGACGGAGGCCGTAGCGTATGGGGAACGCCGGCCTCCTTAATTTTGAGTAGATTATTTATAAAGAATAAGTTAGAATATATAAGACTGATAGGACAAATAAGACTTATGAACGAGTTTATCAAGCGTTTAGAAAATCTTAAATCTGAAATCTTAAATCTTAAAATTTACTTAAACCTGCCGCAGAAGGAGCAGAGGGTTTTGGAATTGGAAGAGCAGATGCAGACCAAGGATTTCTGGGCCGATAACAAATCCGCGCAAAAGGTGAGCCAGGAATACAATCAGCTTAAAAGTTTTTACGAATTTTGGCAGAATTTGGAAAAAAATGTAAAAGAAATTTTGGATTTAGTTAAGAATAACAGGGACGAATCTAAAGACACGGTTCAGTATCTTCAAAAACAAGTTGAAGAGTTGGAAAATCAGTACAAAAAAAATCGTTTTGTGGCGTTATTAAGCAAAAAATACGATGACCACAACGCGATTTTTTCAATCCACAGCGGCGCCGGGGGAGTGGACGCGCAAGATTGGGCGGAAATGTTACTTAGGATGATGCTTAGATATTGTGAGCGCAAAGGTTTGACATCTGACGTTTTGGAAGTAAGCAAGGGTGAGCAGGGCGGGGTAAAATCTGCGGTGGTGGAAGTAAAAGGCTCTTACGCTTTTGGTTTGCTTAAAAGCGAAGCAGGCGTCCATCGCTTAGTGAGATTGTCGCCTTTTAATCCCGCTCATACGCGCGAAACATCTTTTGTTTTAATGGAATTGCTTCCGGAGTTGGAAGAAAAAGAACAGCTTGAAATCAACCCTAAGTATTTAAAGATTGAAACTTCTACAGCTTCAGGACACGGCGGCCAGAGCGTGAACACCACTTATTCCGCGGTGCGCATTACCCATATCCCAACTGGGATAAAGGTTAGCATACAAAACGAACGCTCCCAGCACCAAAACCGGGAAGTAGCTATGAAAATTTTAATGTCGCGCCTAAAAGTTTTGGAAGAAGAAAAATTGCAAAAGGAAAAGCAGGCCATTCGGGGAGAGTTTAAGTCCGCGGAATGGGGGAATCAGATTCGTTCTTATGTGCTGCATCCTTATAAAATGGTTAAAGACCATCGCACGAATTTCGAAACCTCGGACCCGGATTCCGTTTTAAACGGGGAACTGGATGAGTTTGTGGAACAGTACCTTGAACAAGCAGTAAGCAATAAGCAATAAGCAGTAAGTTTGGGAAAGCAAAAAAATTTGTTATAATTTATCTACTTATTACTTATGGCTTACGGCTGAATCCCGAAACAAAATGATTAAGTTTGTAAATGTTGTTAAACATTACGACGGCATCAAAGCTTTAGACGACGTGAATTTGGAAATACATCACGGCGAGTTTATTTCTTTGGTAGGCATGTCGGGCGCCGGAAAAACCACCATGTTTAAGATGCTTTTGGGCGAAGAGCCGGTGGATGAAGGCAAAATTTTAATTGATGGGATAGATATTGCTGACGTAAGAAAACAGGATTTGCCTTTTTTAAGGAGAAAAATCGGCATGGTTTTCCAGGATATGAAGCTGCTTCCCGCCAGAACGGCCTTTGAAAACGTAAGCTTTGCCATGGAAGTCTGCGGGTATAAGAAAGACATGATTGATACGGACGTGCCGAAAATTTTAGAATTAGTGGGCTTGGCCCATAAGCACAGGTATTTTCCTGACCAAATGTCCGGCGGAGAAAAACAGAGACTGGCTATTGCCCGCGCGCTTTCGCACCGCCCCGTGCTTTTGCTGGCCGACGAACCTACGGGGAATTTGGACGAAATTAATGCCAGTGAGGTGCTTGAGCTTTTGCTTAAAATCAACCGTCTTGGTACGACCGTGCTTTTGGCCACTCACGCTGTAGAACTGGTGAATAAAATAAAAAAGAAAGTGGTTACTATAGAAAATGGCAAAATTATTAGGGAGCAGGAAAAAGGAAAATATCAGCTTTAATTAATAACTATTGGCTAATAACTAAAGTGTTGGACTCTCTATCCTTTTTTAGGATAATCAAAACTGGTTTTATAAATTTTTGGCGGAACTGGCTGCTCTCCACTGCCGCGACTATGGTAATGACGATTACGCTGGTTATTTTCGCTGTGCTGTTTTTGTTGTTTGCCTTAACCAATTATTCTATCAGTACCATCAAGGACACGGTTGACATTAGTGTTTATTTTAAACCGGGCGTAGGGGAGCAGCAAATCTTAAGCATAAAAACAGAACTGGAGCAGAATTCAAAGGTTAAACGCATAGATTATACCTCTGCCGCACAGGCTTTGGAAGAATTCAAACGGCGCCACGCGGGCGACCCTTTAATTACACAGTCTTTGAACGAACTTAATGACAATCCTTTGCCGGCGACATTAAATATAAAAGCCGACAAATTGGATGATTACCCGGAAATCGCGCAAGGTTTGCAGAATGACCGCTATGAAGGTTTTTTCTCCAAAGTCAATTTTGAAGACACCCGTCCTGTTATAGACCGGCTCAACAAAATTTTAAGCTTTATTGTTACCGGCGGAATTATTTTGATAATAATTTTCTCGCTCATTGCGATTTTAGTGATTTATAATACCATCACGCTCACTATCTACAACCGCAGGGAAGAGGTGGAAATTATGCGCCTGGTGGGAGCGACGAATGGATATATCCGCGGGCCGTTCATTGTTGAGGCTTTGCTGTATAGCCTGTTTGCTACGGTTATCACCGGCCTTTTGGTTTTACCGATCTTTTCCAATGTGCTGCCAAAGATTGCCGTATTTGTAAATCCGGGCATGAACGTTTTTAACCAGAATATCTTTAGTTTTTGGTTTTTAATAGGTTTATTGTTGATAACTTCCGTAGTTTTGTCGGTATTTTCCACCTTTTTGGCAATCCGCAGGTATTTAACGGTTTAACAGGGGCTTGCAAAAAATTTTGAAACGTATATACTGAAAAAGAGCCCAAGAAGCGGTCTCTCCGCAAGCAGGGCTTTTTTTGTTGATTAACCGCAGATACACAGATTATCATAGATAACGCTGATATATATCTGTGTGATCTGTACTTATCTGTATATCTGTGATTTATGAAAGTAATTTTTATTAAAGATCAGCCGGGGGGAGGAAAGAAAGGCGAGGTAAAGGAAGTTTCTTCGGGTTTTGCCAATAATTTTTTAATTCCCAAAGGTTTTGCCTTGGCTGTGACGGTGCAAAACCAATCCAAGATAGAAAAAGAGGCAAGAGAGGCGGAAAAGAAAAAACATAAAGCAGAGGCAAGGTTGGAAGCGTTAAAGAAACAATTGGAATCCCAAGTCTTTGAGGTTAAAGTAAGAATAGGGGACAAGGGGCAAATTTACGGCGGAGTGCACGAAAAAGAAATTATTGAAGTGTTGAAATCTAAAATAGGATTTGGCTTAGATAAAAACCAAATTGAAATAAGCGCGCCAATTAAAGAACTTGGCGAGCACAAAATAAAAGTAAAATTAGACGGCTCGCTTTCCGCTATCCTAACAATAAAAGTGGGAGGCTAAAATATGAAGCTTCAGGGAAAAGATAAAATTTGTATCGCGGTGGTAGTGATGTTGGCAGGCATCGCGGGAATTTTTCTGCTGTATAAATTTAATGATTTTTCCAACAGAGAAACCGTTGACGTATTGGAAACCTATGTGCAAAGAGTCAGACATAAACCGGAAATATTGGACAATCAGATAATCGGAGAATCGAATAGCCCCTCGACTTCGCTTGGGGCAGTTGGCGGTATCGCCAACTGGCAGACTTATAGGAACGAAGAGTATGGGTTTGAGTTTGAATACCCAAATGGAGGATTTATAGAAAATGAAGATGAGAATTGTTCTTATGTTAGACTTCAAAATTATACAGACTCATCCTATGGTTTTGGTGAAGGAAATTATTTTATCCAAATCCGCATTAGCGATCAGAAATATGGTAAGGCTCCGGTTTTGGCCTGTAGTGAAAGCGTGCCTAGTGGGCAAACAGTAACATCGGGGAGCTATTTAGGATTTATGGGAGAAGTGTTATATGTGGGAGGCCCTGGAGGATCTATGTATGAATTGTGTTTGGAGAAACCAGGAGTACAAGTTCGCACTGTTGTAGCAGTAGCAAGAAGTAATCAAATATTAGCTGAACAAATCCTTTCCACTTTTAAATTTATTGAAAATTAAAAATTAAGAATTTAAAATTTATTTCATATGTCATATCATGTAAAAGCCCGCAAGGCGAAAAAGCTCAATACCAAATTTATTTTTGTTTCCGGCGGTGTAATATCATCAGTCGGTAAAGGAGTCACTACTGCTGCTATCGCGCAATTGTTGGAAAGCCGCGGTTATGCCGTAGCGCCGGTTAAAATGGATGCCTATTTAAAC
The DNA here is from genome assembly GCA_964561655.1 of uncultured Candidatus Saccharibacteria bacterium. Taxonomy (GTDB): domain Bacteria; phylum Patescibacteriota; class Doudnabacteria; order UBA920; family UBA920; genus CAZLQG01. The sequence continues at coordinate 4,704 of CAZLQG010000032.1, forward strand.
GTTGACGCCGGCACTATCCGCCCGCAGGAACACGGGGAAGTGTTTGTGACCAAAGATGGCGTAGAAACTGACCAGGATGTTGGTAATTATGAGAGGTTTATGAATACTGATTTGTACAGTGAGAATTACGTGACCAATGGGCAAATTTATCAGACAATTATTCAGAAAGAGAGGAATTTTGAATATGATGGGGAAGATGTAGAAGTCGCATTGCATGTGCCGGAAGAAATTATAAGGCGGTTGGAAAAGGCGGCGCAAAAAAGGAAAGCGGATTTTGTGATAACGGAAATTGGAGGCACCGTAGGCGAGTATCAGAACATTTTGTTTGTGGAAGCTAACCGTATTATGAAGTACCGCGATAACCGCGATGTGCTTCATGTGCACGTGGGGTATTTGCCGACTCCTCCAAGTATTGGTGAGATGAAGTCAAAGCCTGTGCAGACATCGGTTAAATTGCTGATTTCCAGCGGGATTCAGCCGGACTTTTTGATTGCGCGCGCGGAAAAGGCGGTGGACGACAGAAGGAAAGAAACTTTGGCTTGGACGTGCAATATTCCCAAAGAAGACATTATTGCCGCGCCGAATGTGGATAGCATCTACCGGGTTTCTTTAAATTTTGACCAGCAAAAGCTTACGGATAAAATTTTGGAGAAGTTCGGGATGAAGTCTAAAAAGACAGACATGAAGGAATGGAAAAAGTTGGTTGCGAAAATTTCTCGCATCAATGCCGGCAAAAAGCAGGTGGACATTGCGGTGGTTGGCAAGTATTACGAAACCGGTGCGTATAAATTGGCCGATGTTTACATTTCGGTGGTGGAAGCGATAAAGCATGCTTCCTGGGCTAACGGGGTGAAAGCCAACTTGCATTGGGTTTCTTCTATTGACGTGGAAAAGAAAGGCGCGAAAAAAGTTTTAGGCAAATACGATGGGCTAGTAGTGCCGGGAGGTTTTGGCAGCAGGGGAACGGAAGGCATGATTTTTACCATAGGGTACGCGCGGGAAAATAATATTCCGTATTTGGGCCTTTGCTACGGCATGCAAATGGCGACCGTTGAATTTGCGAGGAATGTTGCCAAATTAAAAGGCGCTAACACTACGGAAGTAGAAAAAGATACCCCGCATCCGGTAATCCATATTATGCCGGATCAGGAAAAGAAATTATTGAATAGGGAATACGGCGCCACGATGAGACTTGGCGGATGGGATTGTGTAATAAATCGCGGTACAAAGGTGGAAAAAGAATATTTGGCTTCCGGCCGGATTAAAAAGACGGGCAAGGCAAAAATTAACGAGCGCCACAGGCACCGCTATGAATTTAACAATAAATACCGCGAAAAACTGGAAAAAGCGGGCCTGGTTATTGCGGGCACAACTCCCGACGGACACTTGGTGGAGATTATTGAGCTTAAAGACCATCCTTATTTTGTTGCAAGTCAGTTCCATCCGGAATTTCAAAGCCGCCCGCTTAGTCCGCACCCGTTATTTAATGGATTACTTAAAGCTATAGTTAAATTAAAGAAGTAAGATGAATCCTGAATCGTCTGATTTAAGTTTAAGGGAATCTTATCAAAATGGTTTTGATAAGAAAATGGAAAAAAAGTTGAGTTTTTTATCCAAATCAACGTAAAACCCCGCTAATTGGCGGGGTTTAAAATTGTCTGAAGGAATTGTTTAGCCGGCTTAATATCAAATATTTTGTCTTCTTAAGATTAGTATAAAATTTGCGGAATTCCTTGTTTGGCGAGTTCATTAACCTAAGGCGACATCGAGTACCATCATTACCAAAAATCCTAAAATAGTTCCAGTAGTTGCTAGGTCGGCGTAACCGCTTCTTTGGGATTCGGGGATTATCTCTTCTACTACAACGAAAATCATTGCTCCGGCTGCAAACGCAAGTGCGTAAGGAAGTATCGGTCTTGCGTTCATTACTGTCCATGCTCCAATTATGGCAGCGATAGGTTCCACGATGGCCGACAGTTGCCCGTACCAAAAACTTTTTAGTCGCGACAGGCCATCTCTTCTTAAGGGGACTGATACCGCGAATCCTTCCGGAAAATTTTGGATGCCGATTCCTATTGTTAAAGCAATAGCTGCGGCTAAGGTGGCAAAAGGTAAGTTCGCTGCTATGGCTCCAAAAGCAACTCCAATAGCAAGGCCTTCTGGAACATTATGTAGGGTAATGGCGACAAATAGCAGAGTGCTGCGTTTCCAAGTTGTTTTAATGCCCTCGGCTTCTTCCAAAGGAGAACCAATGTGCAAATGGGGCAAAAGCTTGTCTATTAGTCTTAAAAATATCGCGCCTAACAAAAACCCGGCCGCGGCAGGGAACCAAGAGGCGATGGCATTATTTGTAGATATTTCTATTGCCGGGGCCAGTAGCGACCAGAAGCTTGCGGCAATCATTACTCCAGCTGCAAATCCCAGCATTGAATCTAAAAGTTTCTGGTTAACCTTTTTGGTTATTAAAACCAATGCCGCTCCCAGCGCGGTCATTAACCAAGTAAAAATACCGGCAATTAATGCCAGCGTGACTGGGTTTAAATTTTTTATTAAACTTTGAAGCTCCATAATTAGCAGTATTCGTTTAAGGCATTGTTTACAGTTTTTAACCCTTGAATAAATATAACATAGATTAAAATATTGGCGAAGCGTGTTATAACAAAACCCCGCAAGAAAGCCGGGTTTTAAATTAAGGTGATGGGTTCTTCATTTCCGTGGAATTTGTTCATTTTTTCTTTTTAAAATTTTATAGCTAAATGTTTGACAAAGTATGGCCCTAGGGGCTATACTTTTTATGTTGGGTAATTTCCTACTTGTAAGAAATAATACTTTTATGAAATCATCAAAAGACAAAAAATTTTACGGCTCCACCACGCTGGGGGAGAAAGGGCAGGTAGTTATCCCCAAAGAGGCTAGGAAGGAAATGAAATTAAAGAAGGGCGAAAAACTTTTGGTCTTCGGCAAAGGCTGCGACATGCTGGCTTTGGCCAAAATTGACCATATGCAAAAGTTCGCCGAAGAGTTATCCAAACGTCTGGAAAGTATTAGAAAGGTTATCAAAAAGTCAAAATAGTATGATAACTGTTAAGAATCTAACCAAAAAATATGGCAGTTTTACGGCTGTGGACAATATTTCCTTTGACGTGGGTAAAGGAGAGGTTTTTGGGTTTTTAGGGCCCAATGGCGCGGGGAAATCAACCACCATCAAAATGCTTACTACCTTGTTGAAGCCGACCAGCGGGGAATTAGTCGTAAATGGCTACAATCCCGTTATCCAGCAGAAGGAAGTCAGGAAGTCTTTTGGCATAGTATTTCAGGACCAGAGCCTGGACGATGAGCTTACAGCTTATGAAAATATGTATTTTCACGCGGTTTTATACGCAGTACCCGTTGAGGTAAGAGACAGTCGTATTGAGGAACTGATGAAGTTTGTTGAATTGTGGGACAAAAAAGACGAACTGGTAAAACATTATTCCGGTGGTATGAAGCGGCGCTTGGAAATGGCCAGAGGCTTTTTGCATCATCCCATAGTCATTTTTTTGGATGAACCTACTTTGGGGTTGGATCCTCAAACCCGCAACCGGATGTGGGAGTACATAAAGAACTTGAATGAAAGCGAACAAACCACTATATTTTTTACCACCCATTATATGCAGGAAGCGGAAAAAGTCGCGGGCCGTGTAGCGATTATTGACCATGGGAAGATTGTCGCGCAGGGAAGCCCGACGGAGCTTAAACAGCAGACACAGACGGAGAGTTTGGAAGAAGCGTTTTTAAAATTAACAGGCCACGGAATTCGTGTGGAAGAAGCCTCAGGTCT
>CAZLQG010000033.1:0-7608 GCA_964561655.1 uncultured Candidatus Saccharibacteria bacterium
CATTAATTGCTCAACAAAATCATCATCGCTGCTGCTTTCAGCTTTTTTAAGTTCAAGCTCCAAACGCAATGTTTCTTTTTGCCCCGTTTCCAGTTCTTTTTGCAGGAACTCTAAAGAAAGCTTGGTTTTAGAAACGTCCAGCTCAGCCTGTTTTAAATCCTTTTGCAGCTCTTCTTTCTGTTTTAAAACCTCTTGCAATTTTCTTTGCAATTCCGACACCTTTTGGGCAGAACTAATAACCGAATTTCTGGCAAAACTTAAGAAATTTTCAAAACCTGACTTTAAACTGGTCGCCGCTTGTCTTACCGAATCTATTTCCTGCGAGGCTGCCAGCGCCACATAAAAATTTTGCATCTGCGATTCCAGCACCTGTAAATTCCTTTCAAATTCTTCCTGATTAATGTTGCCCGGGGCCTGAAGGGCTTGATACAAACTGACCAAGTGCCGCTCAAGTTTCTCAAGTTCAGCGGTAAAACTCTGCGTTTTAGCCAGGCTTTCTTGCTGCTGGCTCTGCCCTTTTTGAATTTTCTGCTCAAGTTCTTTAGCTAAAGTCTTTTTTTGATGCAACTCTATGGAAATGGTCCGGGCATCGCCCAAAGCTGCGGTTTTGTGGCTACCCATTTTGCCGCGAACCATACTTAAATCCTCCAAAAGCTTATTTTTGCCATTTTGCAAAACGGCCAACTGCTGCCTGATTTCCTTATATTTTTGGTTTTCCTCGTAGTCCGACTTTTCTGTCTTTTCCAGCTCCTCTTCCTGTTTTTGAATTTCCGTTTCATGTTTAAGCTTTACCGCTTCCAGATCGGCGATATTTTTTTCCAGTTTCGCTATTTCCGGCTGTAAATTCCAAAATGTTTTACCAAAAAAATCCCGCTGCAACATTCTAAATTCAGTCTCAAGCTCGCTTCTGGCTTCCATTTTTTTGGCCTGCCTCTTTAAAGATTTAAGCCTCGGCTCTATTTCTTTAATTAAATCTTCGGCACGCATTAAATTCTGCGCCGTTTGCTCTAGACGCCTTAAAGTCTTGATTCTTTTAATGTAATAAGTTTTTACGCCGCTGGCCTCGTCTAAAATTCCTTTTACTTCCGCAGGGCCGGCCAAGATCATCTGGTCAATGGTGCCCTGCCCAATAACCGTATAGCGGGAAGTGTTAATCCCGCCCTTTAAAACCAAATCCACCACATCCAAAAGCCGCACCTGCTGTCCGTTAATTAAATATTCGCTTTGCCCGCTCCTGTCCACTCTTCTTCCAATGCTTACCTCAGGGGAGTCCAGCGGAATCCTGCGGTCGGCATTGTCAAAAGTCGCCGCAACTTCCGCAAAACCGTGGCGCACTTTTTTATCCGAGCCTGCAAAAATTACGTCCTCGCTTTTCTTGCCGCGCATCAGTTTTAGCGACTGTTCGCCCAAAACCCAGCGCACCGCGTCAGCCACGTTGCTCTTGCCGCTACCGTTCGGGCCCACAATCGCCACCACGCCCTTGCCAAACTCCAGCACGATCTTTTGTGCGAACGACTTGAACCCGTAAATTTCTAAACGTTTAAGATACATACGTAAAAATTCCAAAAAACAAACATCAAATTACAAATAATAACCAAAGTCCGAATTCCAAAATTTGAAATTTGGGGTTTGTAATTTATTTGTTATTTGTGATTTGTTATTTGTGATTTGTTTCAAACTAAACTCTTTAAAACTTATTCTTCTTAAGTGAGTCTTCTGCGGCTGAAAGTTCCGCCTCCTGTTTGGAAGGCCCCCTCCCCTTACCAACCTCCCGCTCGCCCACCATAGCCGCCACCACGAAAATCTTGTTGTGATCCGGGCCGGTCTCGCTTAAAACCAAATAGGCGGGAGTAATACCGCTCTTTTCCTGTACTAATTCCTGCAGTCTGCTTTTGGGGTCCAAATATTTTCCGCCTTCAATGATTTTGGGGAGTTCCACTAAAATTTCTTTTTGGATAAATTTCTCGGCCGCAGAAAATCCTAAATCCAAATACATCGCCCCGATTACGGCCTCTATACAATTAGCCAAAATTACCTGACGCGCCCTGCCTTTATCCTTAGCCTCGCCCCGGCTCATCAACAAAAATTTTTCAAAACCCAAACGGCTGGCAATTTCCGAAAGCATTTTATAATTTACTAAAGCGCTCCTAAAATTGGTGAGCTCGCCTTCCGGATGCGAATAATTCTTGTAGAGATGTCTGGTGGCGGCAAGCTCCAAAACCGCGTCGCCTAAAAATTCCAGACGCTCGTTGTGAGGCAAATGAAAAGAGCGGTGCTCATTTAAGTAAGAGCGGTGCGTAAAAGCGCTTAAATATAAGTCTGGATTTTTTATTTTTGTTTGAAGAATCTTTTCTAATTCTTGCTTGTTGAATTCAGACACCTAAGTAAATCCCAAGAACCAAGATCCAAATAACAAACAAATTCCAAAATCCAAATTTAAAATTTAAACATTAAAATTTGTTTAGTTCTTGCTATTTGTAATTTGGAATTTAATTATCTGTGGTGGACGGTAGAGGATTTGAACCTCTGACCCTTCCCACGTCAAGGGAATGCTCTACCACTGAGCTAACCGTCCAATTTACACCGTCGCGGGTGCGGGAGATTTAGCGGCAAACGAATCCTTTTTTGGCTTTACCAGTTCCTTAAACAAGAGCAAAAGCGCGGTGTTAAAAAAGACATTGAGTCCGGCAACCAAAACCCATAATAAAACCCCTGAAATTATCCGGGCTAGCACTATCATACCAGAAAACGTGGAAATTCCCAAGCCGGCAAGCCAGGCAAAAATTAAATTTAACGCCAGCTTTACCAAAAAAATCGTAAGCACCCCACCGGCAAATACGCCCGCATAAATTAGCATCAAAATTACCGCTAGGCTTAAAATTTTTGTCCAGGAGGTAGCAAAAAAATCCGTCGCCAAATCCAAAGCCTTACCCGCGGTAAGTTTAAATTCAATTATGAAAAAAGCGCCAAAAATATTAAACGCGGAAATGGTAAAAGCCATCGGCAAAAAAATCATAGCGCCCAACACCCAAAGCAGGCTTTGGTATTTCAAGCTCTCCACAAAAAATACCGGAGGAACCAGCAAAACCAAAGCCGCGGAAAGCATTAAAGCGGAAGTTAAAAGGCTGACTTTAATTACCGGCCACAAAACTTTCAGGCTCTCGCTGAATTTCTTTTTAAAGACAAAAGGACGCCTGTCTAAAAAATCTTCCGCTCCCAAAACCAGCATAATTTTTGACCAGTTGGTCAAAAACAAACTTAACACCGTTCCCAAGAGCACGCCCAAACTAACTAAAGCCAAAATCTGGGGCTTTACCTGAAAGAAAAATAAAATTTTATAAACTTCCACCTCTGCCTGGGCGATATTTAGATTCAAATCCTGAAAATGCAGAAAATTCAAATTAAAACCCCCTGCAATAAACAGCCCAAACAGCCAAAGCACGGGATTTTTAAAAGTGACAATATAAGATTGCTTGATGATTTTTGAATAAGAAAGCATCTTTTAATCACCAAGAGTCAAATCACAAGTTCCAAACAAGCACCAATATTAAAAACTTTAGAATTTGAGGCTTGAATTTTAGAATTTGTTTGTTATTTGGATCTTGGTTCTTGGAACTTATTCTGTTATGCCGCCGCTCCTGCCGCGGCTTTAATGCTTTTTTCAGCTTCTGCTTCCAATTCTCCAAATTCCGGCCTGGTCTTCTTGTCTTTTGGAATTATGTCCCTGACTATTTCGTTGAATTCTTCCTGTTCAATGGTTTCCTGCGCTATAAGCTTTTTGGCGATTGTTTCCAAATAGCCCTTATGCTTGGTCAACATTTCCGTAGCAATTTTAAGGCCCTGCTGCATAATTTTGCTCACTTCGTCGTCAATTTTTTTTGCCACGGCCTCGCTGTAATTCCTCTGCTCATGGATTTCCCTGCCCAAAAACACCATTTCCTGGCTGCTACCTAAAGTCACCGGCCCCAAGGTCTCGCTCATGCCGTAATTCATTACCAGCTTTCTGGCCATGTCAGTTGCTACTTTCAGGTCATTGCTCGCCCCAGTGGTAAGCTCTTTAAAAATCAATTTTTCCGCGGCATAGCCGCCCAAAAGCGCAGCAATTTCGTCTAAAAAGCTCTGCCGGGTGTGCAGGTGTTTGTCTTCCACCGGCAATTTCATGGTATAACCAGCGGCGCGGCCTCGGGAGATAATAGAAACTTTATGCACCGGATCGGCAAATAGCAAGACGCTGCCAACCAAAGCATGGCCGCCTTCGTGATACGCCGTAATTTCTTTTTCTTTTTTTGAAAGGATATGACTCTTGCGCTCCGGCCCCAGCATAACTTTCTCTATGGATTCTTTAAGCTCCGCCTCGCCGACCTGCTTTTTGTTAAGCCTTGCCGTTAAAATCGCAGATTCATTTATTAAGTTTGCCAAATCCGCGCCGCTAAAACCCGGAGTTCTTTCGGCAATCACGCGCAAATTTACATCTTTGGCCAAAGGCTTATTCTTGGCATGCACCTGTAAAATTGCTTCCCGGTCCTGAATGTCCGGCAAGTCCAGAACCACCTGCCGGTCAAAGCGCCCGGGCCTGAGCAGTGCCGGGTCCAAAACATCCGGCCGGTTGGTCGCGGCCATCACAATTACGTTGGTGTCCGTGTCAAAACCGTCCATTTCCACCAAGATTTGATTTAAGGTCTGCTCGCGCTCGTCGTGCCCGCCGCCAAGCCCCGCGCCCCTCTGCCTGCCCACCGCGTCTATTTCGTCAATGAACACAATGCACGGCGCGTTCTTTTTTGCTTTTTTGAACAAATCCCGCACGCGCGCCGCGCCCACACCCACGAACATTTCCACGAATTCGCTTCCGGAAATATGAAAAAAAGGCGCGTTGGCTTCTCCGGCCACGGCGCGGCTTAAAAGCGTCTTTCCCACGCCCGGCGCGCCCAACAACAAGACGCCTCTGGGTATCTTTGCCCCGAGCTGTAAAAATTTCTGCGGGAAACGCAAAAAGTCCACCACTTCAGCCAGCTCTTCTTTAGCCTCTTTAGCTCCGGCAACGTCCGCAAACTTCACTTTGTTTTTCCGTTCATCCGAAAGCTTCGCGCCGCTCTGGCCAAAAGACAAAGCGCGGTTGTTGCTGCCTTGCACCTGGCGCATCATAAAATAAATAAACAAAGCAATGAACAAAAACGGAATTAAAAACGGCAAAATGGCGCTCAAAAGGTTCTCGCTAAAACTGCTGCCTTTATTTTCAATGCTCACGGCGCGGATTTTTTCCACTGGCACCCCGCTGTCTTTGAATATTTGGTAAATATTGTCATTTTTGCCCAAACGCGCCGACTGCTTCACATCGCTATCTTTCACCGTGGCCGATACGGTATTGTCAGTCACCGTAAGATTCTCCACCTTTTCCTGCTCAACCAAATTGATAATTTCCGTTACCGAAACTTCCTGGGTTTTGGTTTCTTCGGTAAACGCGGAAAAAATCGCGGTAATAAACAAAAACCCGATTAAAATTAAAATAATATTTTTTATGACTTTTCCCATTGTGTCTTGAATTTAACAGGCTTAATTAAGTTAGTATATTATACGAAAAATTTCGTTTGATATCAATCGTTTAATAACTTGGTGCCTTGGGAGAGACTCGAACTCTCATAGGGTTACCCCCGCTAGGTCCTAAACCTAGTGCGTATACCAATTCCGCCACCAAGGCATCTTACAACTAGCGTATGCCAGCCAGGCCCGTAGTCAGCCGAAGGCTGTACTATCGGGGTTCCGCCACTTCGGCATAAAAAGCTTAGATATTTTAGCATCGTTTACAAACCTTGACAAGGCTACCATTTTTTGATATAGTTCGTAGTTCAACTCAATATCTTTGTTTTGCTTGTGGTGGGCAAAACCCTGTAAATACTTATAATACAGCCCCACTGCTTTTGTGGGGTTTTATTATAATCACCACAATTTACAGGGTTTTACTCGCTGGAAGCTTCAGGCTTTACAGCGACACTCGCGCTCCAAACGCGGGTCCTCTGTTCTATTGATTTAGGATGGAGAAGATATCGGCTCTTTCACAGAGCCAAGGAGGATATTGGTTAAGCAAAATGGCAACACAAACGACCAGCCCAATGGCGCCAGAGTGGACCAATTACGACATTGAGTTCAACGTGCTGGAGCCGCGGGAGGTTGGAGAGGGTGTGTATGAAGTCGCCATAACCGGAAAAGTCTTTGAAAAAGGAGAAAAGAAGAAGAAAGGCGCCATGGTTCCCAACCAGCGCCTGGAAGTCTACTGCGAGGGTGAGTTGGAACAAGCTTGCACGCAGGCTCCTTATGTCAAGACTGACCGGCGAGGTAACTTTCGATATGCCTTTGAAAACATTCCCCAAGGCGGGCCTCGCGGAACGGGCAAGATGCAAATTGAAGTTCGCATCTTCGGTTCGCCCATCAGCGAGGTACACACGGCGACCATACCCAAAAAGGAAAAGCCCAAGGCCAAAACCTTGGAAGCGCACGCTGGCGACGGCGTGGAGGAAGACGGCAAAGTGAAATATGTCGTTACCCTCACCGCAAAAAACCAGTACGACAAGACCATCGACGCCGGGCAGGCAAGTTGGACTTGCGGCCCGGAAACCGGCACGGCTAATCTCTCCACCGGATTTACAACCCTCACCGTGGAACTCAAGAACAAGGGAGAGTTCAAGTTCGTAGCCGTCGCTACCAAAGTCAACCTCACTTCAAGCCCGATTACGCTCAAAGGACCGGAGAAGAAACTCGACAACCTGACGCTCAAGATCATGCCTCCCCACTTCGCCAACGACGACGGTTCTTTCACTGTCACGGTGGAAAGCTGGGACGGCGATAATCTCCGCAGCAACGTGGAGTTCACCGCTACATGCTCCGAGACAATCCTTCGGGCATTCTCGCTCGACCGCAGACGACTCTTGAACGAAGGCAACACGCTTACGCTGCGCACCGGCGCTAGCGGCAAACTGACCTTTGTCCTTTACATTAATGACCCGTTTTCGGCCACTATGATTTTCGGCCTACAGAATGGGTTTACCCACGAGCAGATGTTTACCAAAATCTAAAAGGAGAAGAAACTAGTGCCAAACATCTGGGCCAAACTTGCCGAGCATGGCCCCAAGATAATTGAGCTCGGCGCGAACGTGGGGATTCTGACTCACTTCCTCAAAAAGGATCCCCAGGGTCAATACCACATTGACCCGCACGGCGCCAGGGCGGTATCGCCCCGACTGACCAAGACCCAGGCGCACGAGGAGCGCTGGTCATACTTGACCAGCAAGCTGGATGCGCCAACCTGCAATGAGATTTTGCTCGTCTTCATGCGCCTCCTTCATGAGGAGCAGGAAGCCGACCTGATTCAGTCTTCCTGGGCAAGCACTGGGGGTGACAATCTCAATTCGGGCGAGGAAGCGTCATTCCTCGACCACCTCCGGCAAATCGCCGCAATCCGCGGCGAGGGACCCACCACAACCGCAACCCAACGGGCTCTCTGGCGGCGCGAACAACACCGCCGGCGAATCCGCTACTGCGACTCCTTAAACTGGATTAAAGACGATCCGAATGAATACCGGATTGTCTGGATCCAGCGGTTCCTCGGACGCCGCT
>CAZLQG010000034.1:0-6903 GCA_964561655.1 uncultured Candidatus Saccharibacteria bacterium
TGCCTTAAGCCCAAAGCTAAAGCCCGAGTGTCCTTAATCTCCAAAGCCGGAACACCTTCATCTTTAAGCCATTGGCCCAAAGATGTAAGCGAAGCGTGATGAGAAGGGGTGTCAATATAGCTGGAAACTATCAAACCCGCCGTCTGAATCCTGCCCGATTCCCAAGTGCTTTCTTTAGGCACGCCGTAATTTCCAAGCAAAGGATAAGTCATTACCAAAATCTGCCCGCGATAAGAAGGATCAGTCATGCTTTCCGGATAACCCACCATGCCGGTAGCGAAAACCAATTCGCCGTTGACTGACTTGGCAGCTCCAAATGATTTGCCGTCAAACTCTTGTCCTGATTTCAAAACTAATTTCGTACTCATATAATTAAATTTTATAAACTTTTCCTTTTACAATCGTCGTCACAGCTCTCCCCGGAAACGTCACTCCTTCAAACGGCGACCAGCCGCACTTGGTTTTTAAATTGGGCGGATTAATGGTTATTGGCTGACGGGGATGGAGGATAGTCAAAGAACCCGCAAAGCCTTCCTCAACTTTGCCATATTTGATATTGGAAAACTGGCTGAAAAATTTTCCCGGATTATCGCTGCAAACCCGTAAAATATCCTGGGACGTAAATTCATGCTCATCCATCAGCCAGGCTGCAAAAGGCCCATAGGTATCCAAATGCGGCATACCTGAAATGCCTTTCTGTTTTTCTTCTCTTGTATGCGGAGCGTGATCCGTAGCCAAATAGTCAATGCCGCCTTTTTTAAGAGCGTCAATCAGCGCCAGCCTGTCTTCCCGCAAACGGATGGGGGGGTTTACCTGCAAAAGCTTATGATTAGATTCATTCAGTGTCTCTTTTTCAAAATAAAGATGGTGGGGCGTGACTTCGCAGGTTACGTTTATTTCCCTCTTTTTTGCCTCAATAATTTTTTTAACTCCTTCCGCCGTTGAAACGTGGCAAATCTTTCCCTGCAAATTGTATTTTTCAATCAGCTGCAAAGCAAAATCTATTGCTTGAATTTCCGCTGCCTTTGGCCTTTTGTCTTCGTGAGCTGGAGCATCTTTAAATTTTTCCAGAATTTCTGGATCTTCACAGTGAAAACTGACGCTTTGCCCGTGATAATTTTTTAAAACCTCTTCCAGCTGGTTTTGAAACTTAAAAAACAAGTCCCCGACTGAGGGACCTGTAAAAACTTTATAAGGAACCTTAAAAGGCAGAGGACGGGTAGAAGGCCCGATGCCGGCGTAGAGTACTGCCTCCACCAAAGATTTTTCGGCCAATTTTTGTTTGGCCTTGTAAGCAGACTTATCTACGGGAGCAACGGGGTTGTTTGGCATATCCATAAACGCCGCCACGCCACCGGCAATTGCCGCTTTAGAAGCTGAGGCAAAATCTTCCTTATAATCCTGGGAATGGCTTACGTCTTCCCTGGCATGAACATGCAAATCAATAAAGCCGGGAAAAATTAGCTCATCGTTAAAAAGCAAATCAGCTTGGCCGGTAGTTTTGCCTACGCTTTCAATTAAACCCGTGGAGGGGTTTATTTCTATCCTCCCCGGCGTAGCGCCGGATATACTAACGATTAAACCTTCAATAGACATCCCAGTATATCAACTTCCAATTCCAAACGCTTATTTATGCGTTTAGGTCGAGTTTTAATAATAAATAATGTTTTGATAATGTTATGTATCACCAATTATCTCGAATTAAGCGTTTGGCAAAGCTCTGCTTAAAGATGGTCCGAAAAACACTTTCTTATACCTGAGGCTGACCCGGCTAAAAATCACCGCATTAATTTAGAATTCAAGCAGAGCTTATTGGAAGTTGTATTACTGGGCATAAAAAAAGCCCTTTACAAAAAAAATGCCCTCGGTCCCGGCAGGCGGGGACGAAGGTTAGCTTATAATAGATGCGAATTGGTGGTGTTGTCATCCTCATTAAAATAGCAGGAGATTAAACTTAGGTCAAGTCACCTCCTTGTGGATTCATGGCATTGCCCAAAAATCGCTTAAATATGTTAAAATATAAACAAATAAAACCCTTTGCCGAAAACAACCTTAGAAAAAATTCTTTCCGCGCCGGCCGTTTCCCTGGATAAAAGCATCAGCCGCTCGGAACAATGGGCCAAAAACTTCAGCCACAACAAACCCCTCAAAAAAGCAGGGCGTTTTTGGCACTCTTTGGGCCCGGGCTTTACCACCGGCGCGGCGGACGATGACCCTTCCGGCATCGCCACTTATTCCCAAGCGGGAGCCAAATACGGCTTTAATCTTTTGTGGATGGCTTTTTTGACTTTTCCGCTTATGGCGATTGTCCAGGAAATGTGCGCACGAATCGGCATGGTCACCGGACGGGGCCTGGCCGGAAACATTAGACGCCACTATAAAAAATGGGTTTTATACCTTACCACCCTGCTTTTGTTTGCCGCCAATACTTTTAACATCGGCGCGGACCTGAGCGCCATGGCCAGTTCTACAAGGCTTATTTGGCCACAAATAAATTACCAGCTGCTGATTATTGCCTTCGCGCTGGTCAGTTTGTTTTTGCAAATATTTTTAACTTACGCGCAATACGCCAGATACTTAAAGTGGCTGGCGCTGATTTTAATCTCTTACATTCTCTCGGCACTGAGTTTGAACCTTAACTGGCACGAAATTTTTAAACAGGTCCTGAACCTGAATCTTACTTTTTCCAAAGACCAAATTTTCCTAATTTGCGCGATTTTCGGCACCACTATTTCCCCGTATTTGTTTTTTTGGCAAACTTCGCAGGAAGTTGAAGAAAAAATTCTGGCAGGCCAAACCACAATTCGCCTGCGCCAGCACGAAGTCAACAATAACCAAATAAAAAAAATGAGAACCGACGTTTGGTCAGGAATGCTTTTTTCCAACCTGATAATGTTTTTTATTATTTTAACCTGCGGCGCAGCGCTGCACAACTACGGGATTACCAACATCCAAACTTCCGCCCAAGCAGCTCAGGCTCTAAGACCAATCGCCGGCGATTACGCCACTTTCCTGTTTGCCATTGGCATTATTGGCACAGGCCTGCTTGCCGTGCCGGTTTTAGCAGGCAGCGCTTCTTATGCTATTGCAGAAACTTTCGGCTTTAAAGAAGGCCTATTTTACAAGCTCAAGCAGGCTTCGGCTTTTTACGGGGTAATTATTATTGCCATGCTTTTCGGAATGAGCCTAAGCTTCTTTGGCCTTAACCCCATTAAAGCTTTAATTTACTCGGCTGTTTTTAACGCTCTGGTGGCTCCTGTGGTTTTAATTTTAATCGTGCAGATGGCGGGCAACACCAAAATTATGAACAAATTCGCTATAGGAAAAAACCTGAAATTCTTAAGTTGGCTGGCAATCTTTCTAATGCTCATTGCCGGCATTGCGACTATTATTAGTTTGCTGATATAACGCTACCTTTGACATAAACGAGCAGATAAGTTATAATCAATTTTACTAAATAAATCCCGCACTTTCCCGCGGGGACCCAAATCCCCACAAGGAAAATCCGATTAAATACCCGCTAATCTCTCCGCGGAAAATTGCGGGGACATTGCGGGAAAGTGCGGGATAAACCAAAAGTTACTTGTTAAAAACCAGAATCAATAGACAAATCAAATCTCCTGAAGTACGAGTCATAGACGATCAGGGCAAACAAGTAGGGGTTTTAAAAACCCAAGAGGCTCTCAGCATGGCCGAAGAACAAGGCGTGGATTTGGTGGAAATTGCCCCCAATGCCAATCCACCGGTTGTGAAATTGATTGATTTGGCTAAATTCAAATATCAACAAAAAAAACTGGAGCAGCAGCAGAAGAAGAAGCAGAAAAAAACAGGCGTTAAAACCATAAGGCTTAGCGTAAGAATAAGCGATCATGATATGGAAATTAAAGCCAAACGCGCCGCGGAATTTTTGCAGGAGAATAATCTAGTAAGAATTGGACTTAGGATGAAAGGCCGGGAACAAGCTTTTGGCGATTTGGGCAGACAGCAAATACAAAAATTCTTAGGCTTCATCAACATTTCCCACCGCATTGAGGTGCCTATAAAAAGAATGGGGCCGATGTTTACGGTAACCATAGCGCCAAATAAATAATCATTCAAACATACAAACATCTAAACATATAAATAGCTTTAAATACTTATATGCTTAAATGTTTAAATGAAAATGCCTAAAGTCAAAACCCACAAAGGAACCACTAAAAGAATTAGAAAAACCAAGAGCGGCAAGTTAATGGCAAGGACCGCCGGACAAGATCATTTTAATTCCAGGGAAACCGGCAAAATTACCAAGAATAAACGCCGCGACCGGGTATTGCACAAAACCCATAATAAATTAAACGCATTAATACCGTATAAATAATTTTTTTAAATTATTCTAATTTCTAATTGCTCTAATTATTCTAAACAAACCCCAAACCCCAATTCACAAAATTTTAAAAATAGTTATTAGTGCTTATTTAGGTTAATTAGAATAATTAGAGCAATTAGGTCAATTTTTAATCGTTAATTCACATAAGTCTTTCTAAGACCGATTGACGTATAGGACATTAAAACTATGACTCGGATTAAAAGGGGCGTTGCCGCCCACAAACGAAGAAAAAGACTGCTTAAACGCG
The DNA here is from genome assembly GCA_964561655.1 of uncultured Candidatus Saccharibacteria bacterium. Taxonomy (GTDB): domain Bacteria; phylum Patescibacteriota; class Doudnabacteria; order UBA920; family UBA920; genus CAZLQG01. The sequence goes on from CAZLQG010000034.1 coordinate 4,614, forward strand.
CCAAGGGTTTTCAAAACCGCCGCTCCACTAACTATGCAACCGCTAAAGAAGGCTTGCTTAAAGCCGGCGCTTACGCTTACCGCGACCGCCGCAACAGAAAAAGGGAATTTCGCGGTCTTTGGCTTATAAGAATTAATGCAGCTTTGAAAGAAAACGGCAGTTCCTGGAACAAGTTTGCTGCAAAGCTAAAAAAAGAAAATGTCAAAATCAACCGAAAAATGCTTTCCGAATTAGCTATTAAAAGCCCGAAAATTTTTGACCAGCTGGTAAAAAGCCTGAATTAATATAAAATCAAAATCCCCGTCCCGATAAATCGGGACGGGGATTTTTTATCCTTTGGATAAAAGCTATTATTGCGGCGGGTTGGCTTTATAGTCCTTAATTGCCGTCACCACCTGACCGTCTGCCTTCAAATCTTCAAAGAAAAGAATATGGTCACGGTTAATATGCATTTCGTCAACCGGGCCATGCAGTTCGTTGCCTAGCTTAACCAAAGAAATCTGCGGCTGCTGCTCCTGAGCGGCGATTGCAGCCTCGCTTTCCTGTGCGGTGCCCTGCAACGGAGGCTGCACTACCTGGAGGTAAAAAATATCGTTCAGCGTGACATAAGTACTTTCCGAATTGGCCACTTTGCCGAAATAAACCTGACCATTAGTCAAAAACACCGCTTGGTAATCGGAAACCTGCTCTATGACTGCTTCCTCTCCGCCGCTTTTGCCGCCAAATAACTTTTCCCTGAACAGAACGCCTAAAACTATAATTAGAACAATTACCAAGCCCAATATTATCCACGGGCCTTTGGAAGGCCCGCCGGAACTTGCAGGTTCCTCGGAAGCCCCAGCCTGGGGCCTGGAAACGGCAGGCTGGGCTCTGTTGATTTTAATTTCGTCTGACATATATTTCCATTCTATCATTCTAACATACTATCATGCTAACAATTTTGCATAACAGATGTTAGGTGAATTAAATTAATGTTTGAATGTTAAAATGTTTGTATACAATATGAATCTCAGCATCTAAAAACCTGAAGTTGTATTAACGAAAGCGGTCTGAGATTCAAAAAATTACCAGTCCTCCCCCCTAAGACCCTAACTTTGACTTTTTTAGAAAAAGACAATACCACGAAAAATGCAAAACCGTAGAAGGATAATAAAGCCGCGCTGGCTTTTGTGCTCGAAGCCGCAGGTAAAAAATTAAAGGCAATTATTTTGGCAGGCTCAACGACAATTACCTTTGTATTTTGAAAGACCGCAGAACCTATTTGCACCTGAGCCAAAGCTTTTGGCCCGGCTATGCCGACTAAGGAAAAGCAATTTGCCGACTGGTTTAAGCCAAAACCGCTTGAGCCTTGTATAAAATTAGTTTTGCCTAAAACAGCGCCTTCACACGCGCCTGATAACCTTCCGCCTAAAACGGCAAAAAAATTGCTATTCGCCTGGGTTACCTCTATTGCCGGAGCAGGATCTGCTTTTACCACTTTAACGGCGCTGGTGCGAAAATAATTTAAGGATGCCATATCAGTAGAGTGGTTCAATTTCTGATTCGGGCCGGAAGCGGCAAACGCCGGGGTAAACAAAATTATGCCCACCACCAGGCTGGCTATAAGACGTTTTAGATACCTGAAAATTTTCATTTATTTTCTACTTAAATTATACCAATTATACAACTTTTTTTCTTAAATTTTTATACTGTAATATAGCTAAAAAAACCTTTAATTAAGCCCAAAAATGGCCACAAAAATTAACCAAAATCTTATCCACAAGTAAACTGTTCACCCCCTCCTAACCTCCCCCATCAAGGGGGAGAAAAGGAGTGCGTCTGAGGGCAAAAAAGGGGGAAGCGCGCGGAAAAAATACTCTTAATCCTTGACGAATTAGGGTATTTAAAATTATAATAACTGTACCAATCATTGAAAATTTAAAACTGAAAATTTATTATTTATGTCCCGCCCTTACCATCCGCTTACAATTGATATTTTAACCGAATTAAGCCGCGCGGAAGAACTGGCTTTTTCAGATATTTATAAAATCCTTGCTAAAAATTTAAAATACAAGGAATTTTATAACGCCATGTACCGGCTGGAAACGGCTGAGCTGATTGAGAAAAAAAAGGAAGACGGCCAACTTGTTGCTAAAATTACCGGGGAAGGCAGGCGTTTGCTGATGAGAAAAAGACCCAAAAAAGACGGCGTGTGGAAACTGGTGATTTTTGACATTCCGGAAAAAAACAAAAAGGTGCGCAACATTTTGCGCGCCAAATTAAAGCAGCTGCATTTTAAAAAATGGCAAAA
>CAZLQG010000035.1:0-6645 GCA_964561655.1 uncultured Candidatus Saccharibacteria bacterium
TTTTTTCGATTTTTTCCATATTATTAGTGTACCAATTATAAAGACTGGCCAAAGCTTCGTCAAAAGGCGTAAAAACAAAATTTGGAATTTCAGAAAGCAGACGCGAATTGTCGCAGGTATACTCCTTGTTCATTCCGGGCTTTTTGATTTTTACTTCCATTTTCTTTCCTGAAATCGCCTCGATTTTTTTGACTATCTCCGTTAAGGTAATTCCCTGCCCTAAGCCTACATTGTAAAACTGGCGCTTAAATTCATGGGTAACAAAATGTTCCGCTACCCTGGCTAAATCGGAAACCGAAAAATAATCAAACCTAACATCCTGGTTTATAACTACCGGCAGGCCCAATAAGCTTTTACAAATAGTGTTGGAAATAAATCTGGTTTCATAATCTTCGTATTTCCCAAAAACCGCAAAAGCGCGCAAATTAACAATGTTTGGAATTTTCTTTATCAGCAAAGTGCACAAATATTTGGAAAAACCGTACGGATCGGCGGGAACCGATTTGCCAAATTCCTCTTCTTTGACTTTTATCAAATCACGGCGTTTATCATATTCAGCTCCCGAGCCTATAAAAATCATTCTATTGTAATATTCCGAGCAACGCGCTAAATTGCTGAACATCTTTAAATTCAAAAGTGCCGCGTTGGAAGTGTTGTCTTTCCTGCTTACGCCAACCGCAGCGCAATGCACCACAGCATCAAAGTTATGCTTTTTCAAATAGGCTTCCACTGCCTTTTCGTCCAGAACGTCCAGTTCTTCAATGCTTGGCAGAAACAAACTAAACTTTCTTTTCCAGCTTTCGGAAAAATTTTTTCCCAAAAATCCCTGCGCACCGGTAATTAAAACTTTCTTCATTCCGGCATGCCTCCAATCTTCTCTATAAAAATCTTTTTAACAAACTGTTTTGGGCTTATGCAGTATTCCTTGTAAGTCGCAACCTGGTTTTTAATGATTTCTTTCTGCTTGCGCTCATCGCCTAAAATCGCGTGAATCTTATCCATAATTTGCGGCATATATTCACCTTTTAAATGGACATTGTCGTCGGTGATTTCATCCCGTTCACCCAAACTTACGTAATTGTAACCATCTTTGACCGGGATGCCGTAATTGCACTTTTTGAAACTAAAGCACAAAAGCACGGTATGCGCCTGCCAGGTGTCCGCCGTTCTCATGGAAGAAAAAGTCCAAGGCAAGCCTAAATAGCACTTCGCGTTGGATAAATTATGAAAATACAATGGACCGGGATAAAAAAGCCGGTAATGCAAAACGCGAAAAAACAATTCGCCAAAACGGAATTTTCTTATCCCATAAAAAGGATTCAAGCGCCGCTGCCAATAAGACACGTTGCTTTCCCAGCCCTTGTCATCATAATCAAAAGAGTACGTATATTGTTTATCCAGCCGTTTCTGAATCTCCCGGATAACGGTATACCGAAGCGCGCCATTGCCTCCGCTCCGGGTATTGCCGGCTATATCATAAATGCGCCTATGCTTGGCCCAAGCAAGCGCGGAATTGTCAACAATACTGTGAGGCAAAGGAAAAGGATAAATTTTATGGTAATACTTGTCTATTTCAAAGTTCATGTTTTCCTTCACAAGTTCAGCGTCTTGGGCAAGTACCGGGTCTTGGAACTTGGAAATCTGCATAAGGTCTTTCAACAAATGATTGTACTCCGGTTTGAAAACTTGGAATTTTAAAACTCCGTCAACCATCTCCCAAAACTGCGGCCGGCCGAACATGTAAAATTGGTGCTCCCCTACTTCGCTCCAGTACATGCGTTTAGCTTTCGCCCTCAATTTTTGTAGAAACGCCAAGAGCTTGTCATGATAGCCCGATCCCTGAAAAAAAGTCATAACCATAGCGTATTCTACAAATACCGCATCGTAGCCTTCGGGCACGGCCAGCATTTCCTCTGGGGTATTATTGTAGCGAATGAACCGGATATCCTTATTATAAAGCCAGCGGTAAAACATTTGCCACTTATGGCTGAAATGCTCACTAGCGCAGTAATAAGCGTCAATTTGGTAATAATGCGAAAGGCCTGCGAGCAAATAGCTCATTCTGCCTTCAAAGGGTGAAATAAAAGTCAAAGCCTTAGGTTTTATTTTACCAAAAGTCATATAAACTCTGTAAGATTAATTTAAGAACGAATAAATTTGAGAGCGAGCCTTAAGGGATTAGTCAGCAGATAAATTATTTTGCGGATAACTTTAAAACTTTTCGGTTCCATAAGCAAAGCTTTAATCAATTTTTTTTCGTAAGCTTCCCTTTTTGGAAGGTTCGGACGACTGGGGTTTTCAGATTCAATCAGCTGCCGCCAAACGCTCTCAATTTCCTCCGCAGGAACTTGCTTAAAACCAAGTTTAACATTAATGGCACCTGTCATGGGGGCCGTGGCGTCCCTATAAAAAAAATTTGAATGATAAACCGGCCCAGCAAGCACGGCAAAACCATACTTTTTCATTAATTTTTTGGTAAAGTAAGTCTTATGCAACCCTGCGTCCGTAACCTTAGACAACAAATCGGAAAATTCCTGGTTCTGTTTTAAAGAGGCTACAAGATAATCTTTGGAGTAAGCAAAGGTGTGGTAAGACAAAGGCACTGAAATCAAGATGCTTGCGCCCAAATTGGAAATCGTTTTAAGAAGGCTCAGTGCGTCTTCCGGCTCCAAGTGCTCAAAAAACTGGTTGCTAATGATTAAATCATACTGCTGCCTAACGGTATCAAAATCAAACTTTAAAATATCCTCTTCAATGACCTTGTTATAGATGCCTTCCTCTTGAAGACTCTCTTTTTCCGGGACAAAAATGTCTATTCCGTCGACTAAATAGTTTTTTCTCAAACTCTTAGCATGCCTGCCCAAAGGACCACGGCCGCATGCCAAATCCAAAATTTTGACTGGCTGTCTTTTGGAAAACTTTTCATCAACAACCTTAACGCAATATTCATAAAGCGGCGCGCCGGAATCGGCACCTTGACCGATGACTTCCGCTTCAAACTGTTTATGGTCAATATTTTGAGGGGAATAATCTCCAAGGTAGTTTGAAAACGATTTAAAAAAATCAAACATTAGAATAAGGATTTTTAATCTCAACAATGTCCGCCGCCTTAATCATTTCGTCCAAACCCTGGCTTAAACTAATCATACAACGGAAACCAGCAGTACGAATTTTACTGTAATCCACCATATAATTGCGCTGGTCAATATCCTTGCCGGTATCGGCAAAATGAAGATAAAAATCGATTTTTTTCTGCAATGCTTTGCATACATCTTCCTTACTATAATTCATTTTACTGTCTCCCACGTTATAGATTTCCCCATTCATTTTTGCAAAATTATTTAGGGCGTACAAAAACGACCTGGCAATATCCTTTACGTGAATGAAAGTGCGCATAAATTCCCTTTCATACACAATCAGCGTGCGGTCCTTTACTGCTTTTATGGTAAAATCGTTAATCAATAAATCTAAACGCAAACGAGGCGACAAGCCAAAAGCCGTGGCAAAACGGTAGATTACAAAATTTTTGTTTGTTTTTACTATGTTTTCCGCCTTGGTCTTTTGCTTGCCATAATCAGACAAAGGCTTAAGCGGGGTAGTTTCAGTACAATACTTATCAATCAGCCTTCCGTAATTGCTTCCGGTCGACGCGAAAAGTACCGGAATTTTCTTATTGGCCGCCTTAACCACGTTCTCAGTCCCGCCCACGTTTATTTCACGCGAAGTTTTTGGATCTTTCCTGCATGCCGGATAACCAACAATGGCAGCTAGATGAATGATATAATTTACTCCGGCCACCGCTTTTTTTACAGTTTTAAAATCTCTGACGTCGCCTTTAATAAATTCAAAATCAGGATTACTGAAGTTAGGCAGAAGCCCCTGCCCACCAAACATTAAATTGTCCAAAACCCTTACTTTATAGCCCTCTTCCAAAAGCATGGGCACCAAACTGGTGCCAATGTAACCAGCCCCTCCGGTCACCAAAATTTTTTTATTCCTATTCTTGTTCATAAAACTCCTTTAGACATTCTTTTAAGTTTATTTATCACCCTTTGGATTATCCAAAACGGATAACGCAAAATTGCATAAAAAATCCAAGCCTTGCTCTCTTTATAGGCTTTGCGGTGGGGGGCTAAAACATCTATATCCGTTAACTTATTCCCTTCCAAAACCTGACCTAAATCGTATTTCAAAGCCCTCTTATAATACCAAAAATCAAGCTTTCTATACACCCCGTAGCGCAGTTCAATAAAGGTGCGCTCTATCGGCTGCAACGTTGCTCTTTTAGTGGAAAGCCCCAAGCCTTCATCCAAATAATAACCCAAAAGGCCGTGAGTTTTTTTGCCTTGGTATTCTACTGCCAAACGCGCCGCGTATTCATAATCCGCGCCCTGCAAACACTGCTCGTCAAAATAGCCAATTTTTTCGCTTGCTCTCCTGCGCCACATATAAAACGGACCTAAATGCATACTTCTTATAAACTCTTGTCTTTCAAACTCCGGTTCCGTGATTAGTCTTCCTTCCTTTTTAAGCCACTGATTCACGATAATGTAATCGCCATAAGTGAATTCAATTTCTGGATGCTCGTCTAAAACTTTCGCCATCAGTTCCAATGAATTCGGAGTCCTTAAATCATCGACATTCCAAATGCAAAGATATTGCCCGGTGCTTTCTTTAATGCAGCGGTTCATGGAAATTGCCAATAACTCCTTTGGAACAATAATATAATTAATCAAACCAGGGTATTTTTCTTGAAAATCTTTTACTATTTCTATCTCTGCTCCATTGGGCTCATTATGGACCAAAACTATCTCCGTTTGGTCTTTAAAGGTCTGCTCAGCACAATTAGATAAAAATGCAGGCAAATATTTTGCCCCATTAAAACAGGAAACAATTGCGCTGACTTTTGCACTCATAAATTTCCCAGATATAAACTAAAATTCTTTGAAACCTCGTCAATCACCGCCTGCTTAAAATCTTCCTGCTGATTGATTTTTTTATAGAGCTTCTGGTAGGGCATGTTGGCAAAAACGTAATGTCCGGCGATTATAGCACACAAATGCTTGTTGGAAGCGTCATTTTTATAAAGCCACTTTTTCCACTTTTTGCTTTCATAAGCATCATTTAAAAAATCATCAACGCTGATACCGTAAGCTTTAGCTTTTTTTAAAGTAAGTTTGGTTTGGATTACCCCATACTGCGGAGCGACATTGACTGCATCAATCAAGCCTCTTCTTTTGGTAATATCTGTGGCTTTTAGATAGTCGCAGTTATGCTCTTTTAGGCTCAGTTGATATTTGTTTGCCAACTTCCTTGTTTTTTCAATGTATGGCCTGTTAAAATTTCCTACCTGTTCTACTTCTTTTACCAAACTCCCTGTTTGCGTCACAAAAAATTGAATCGGGGCAAAAGAGGTAAAAAAATTCATTTGCGCTTCCACTCTTTTGAAATCTTCCTTAAACTCCCCGGTATTTTCGTCCGTGCCAATCTCCAGCAGCATATCGGACTTACGTTTTAAAATATATTCAATGGCTTTTTTTGATTCTTGCAAAATTTCATCATAATCACTTTTTAAATGGCAAAAATCCACATGGATTAAATCAAAGCTGTTTTCAATGTCAGCATCAATAGTCTTATAGACATCCTCTAAATCGTCATTCTTAAACCCCACTCCGCAATGGTCGCGGCAAATATAAACTTTGGCTTTTGGATACTTATTTTGCATTTGCTGGATATATCCCGCATATTCCGCGGTAGTCCAAGCTCCGCAATATCCCCCGTCCCAGTCTATTTGGTTTTTTGAAGCAATCAGCATCAAAGGTTGACCCTTCTTATGCGAATACGAAAAAACCGCCTCCACAATCTCCGGGCTCATTGGTCCAACTCCCAGCTTGGCAATCGACGGCATATTATTCCTTCCCTTCCCAAGCGCCACTGCCTCTGAAAAAATCTATTTTAGACAGGTCAAACCCGCCAAAAAATTTATCTATTAAATGAATACAGGCCTCGGCTACCGCCCCTTCCCCGCCTTTTGATTGTGTTACAAAATCCGCTTTTTCTTTGGTCAAAGAAAAAGCATTCTGGGGTGCGATATTATAAGCCGTATGTGGGAAGACCAATGAATCATAAATACCGTCGGCCATAAAAACCGTTTCAAGCAAATCAAATTTTTTCTTAAACCACTCAAGCCTTTCAAAACTGCTGACTAAATCTATCGGGTACCTCATATCCTCCACGCGTTTTTTGGTTATGGGGAAACCGCGCTTGTCCGCGCTGATGAAATGAATGCTTAAGTACTGCTTTAAAATGGACAAAGCATCCGCATCATCCGGGCCATAAACCTTGGCCACTTTGCCTTCGGCCGTGTAAACAAATTTACCGTCCGTTAAACACCCATCGCAATCAATAATAAAATTTTTTATTTGATTGTTTGCCATAAATTTAATCTCCCAAAATAATATAAGAAAAAACTATAAGGCCGATGGTGCAAAGGCGCCATGTTTAGCCAGGCTAAGGCGGTTAAAACTTTAACTTTCTTTAAGTCCCAACTTTTTGATTCAATCGTTTCCCAAAAAATTCTCTGGCACTCTACCAAAATATTGCTGCGCCTGATGTCGCAAATCACGTTTTTGCCCCTGACCTTTA
>CAZLQG010000036.1:0-6540 GCA_964561655.1 uncultured Candidatus Saccharibacteria bacterium
AACACCAGCCCATACACTTCTTCCAGGCAAAACTTAAGAATTATTCCTATGGGCGGTATTGAAGAAGTCGGCGAAAACATGACCGTGCTGGAATACGGCAATGATTTAATTGTGATAGATATGGGTTTGGCTTTTCCTGATGAAACCATGCCGGGAATTGACTATATTATTCCTGACACCAAATGGCTACAGCAAAACAAGCACCGAATCCGCGGGATAGTTATTACCCACGGCCACTTGGATCATATTGGAGCTATTCCTTATATAATGCCAAAAATCGGCGACCCGCCGATTTACACCATGGCACTCACTGCCGGCTTTATTAAAAAACGAATGGAAGAATTTGGGCTGCTGCAAAGGACCAAAATTAATGTTTTCAAAAAAGACGATGTGTTGACCCTCGGCAACTTCAAGGTACGCTTTTTTGGGCTCAACCACAACATTCCTGACAGTATCGGGCTTTCCATCCAAACTCCGGTCGGACAGATTATGTACGCCACGGACTGGAAATTCGACCATACTCCGGCAGACGGCCACCCCAGCGAATTCCAAAAAATCGCCAAGTTTGCCAGTGAAGGCGTTTTACTTTTAATGTCCGATTCCACTAACGCCGTAAAGCCCGGCTACTGCATGAGTGAACGCGAACTCGGACAGACCATTGACCGGCTGTTTTCCGACTTACAGGGGCGGATCATTTTCGCTTCCTTTTCCACCAATATTTCCCGCGTCCAACAGGTTTTTGATGCGGCCGCTAAATTCAACCGCAAAGTTATTGTTACCGGCAGAAGCCTGGTCAATAACATTGAAATCGCGCTGTCTTTGGGCTACCTTAAGCTCCAACCCAAAATAATCATAAAATCTGAACAAGCAAAAAAATACCCGGACAACCAAATTGTAATTCTCACGACCGGGAGCCAGGGCGAAGACGCGGCAGGCCTTGCGCGTATTGCCAGGAGCGACCACAAAACCATCAAAATTAAAAAGGGCGATACCACCATAGTTTCGGCCTCCCCCATTCCGGGCAACGAGCGCGCCATAGCCACGGTCTTATCCAACCTTACCCGCCTAGGGGCGAAGGTCATTTACAACAAAATTTTGGACATTCATACTTCCGGGCACGCGCACCAAGAAGAGCTGAAGCTGATGATGAACCTGGTAAAACCCAAATTCTTCATGCCTATCCACGGCGAGCATCACATGATTGTCACCCATGCGGACTTGGCCAAAAGTGTAGGAATTCCCGACAGCAATATTTTCGTTTTGGACAACGGCCAAATTCTAGAAATCACTTCCGCCAGGCAAGCCAAGGTGGTGGAAGATCCGAAAGTCACCACCGGCTATGTGTTTATTGACGGGCTTGGCATTGGCGATGTGGGGGAAGTAGTAATCAGGGACCGGCAGGTGATGGCCAAGGACGGCATGTTCGTAATTATTATGACTTTGGACCGCAGGAACGGAAAACTCATAAATACGCCTGACATTATCTCCAGAGGCTTTATTTACATGAAAGGCAACGATGATTTAATCCGCGAAGTCAAGCATGAAGTGCGGAAAATCTGCGAAAGCAAAACCAAAGAAAAACTGGAGCCCAACTGGGCATATTTAAGGAATGTAATACGAGACGAGATTGGCGAATTTTTGTACCAGCGGACGGAGCGAAGGCCGATGATTTTGCCGGTTGTGATTGAAGTTTAAAAAGATCAGAACAAAGGCCCCCGCCGTTGGCGGGGGCCTTTTTGATATTTTAAAATTTGCTATACTATAGCTTATGAACCAAAAAGAAGTTATTGTTTCGGGAATAAGGGCCTCGGGAAGGCTTCATATCGGCAATTATCTGGGAGCTTTAAAGCAGTTTGTGGAATTACAGAGCGATTCCATAAAAAGCTGCTTTTTCTTTATTGCCGACCTGCACGCCATTACTACCCCGTTTGAGCCTAAAGAACTTAAGCAAAACACTTTGGAAGTGGTCGCGGATTACCTCGCCGCCGGAATTAACCCTAAAAAATGCACATTCTTTTTACAATCTTCTGTCCAAGAACATACCGAGCTTGCCTGGATTTTTAACTGCCTGCTGCCTCTTAGTGAACTTGAAAGAATGACGCAGTTCAAAGATAAAGCGCGGCAACATAAAGGTAGCATTAATGCCGGCCTTTTAATTTACCCTGCCTTAATGGCCGCGGATATTTTAATTTACAAAGCAAACGCCGTGCCAGTGGGAGAAGACCAGGTGCAACATGTGGAACTTGCCAGAGTGGTGGCACGAAAATTTAACAATAAATTTGGAAAAGTTTTTTCTGAGCCCAAAACTTTTTTGCGAAAACCTTTGCGCGTAATGAGCCTCACCGACCCTACCAAGAAAATGAGCAAAACCGGTGACGAAGCCTTGATGCTGGATGATTCGCCGACGGAGATTGTACGCAAACTAAAAAAAGCCGTGACCGCTACGACCGCGGGAGGAAAATCTCCGGGAGAAGAAAATCTATTTTTATTACTTGAACATTTTGGCACGCAAAATGAAATTGCGGAACTTCGGGACCAGCAGCGTTCAAGGACCCTTAAATTTAGTGAACTAAAACATACTCTGGCCACTAGAATTTCCGACCATTTCAAAGAATTCCGCGAACGCAAAAAACATCTACTTTCAAACCCCGCAAACCTTGCTCGAATCCTCGCCGAAGGATCCGGGAAAGCTAGAAGCGTCGCTTCTAAAACTCTGCGGGAAGTGAAAGAAAAAACCGGACTCCTTTAGGGTCCGGTTTTAAATGCACAAGGAGGTGCACCATGACCAACCTGAGTGGGTCTTTTGCTCTTGAACTACTGCGCCAACAGCAAGAAACCGGTGCGACGCCAGAAGACTTGGCCAACCAAACAGGGATCCCTGTTGAACGCATCAGGAATCGTTTGACTGTGGCCGCAAGGCACGCTCAAGCGCATCCCGGAGCGGGGCTGACTACTGCGATCGAATTGCCTGATCATCCACCGGATGGCATATGAGACCCGCACAACGGCAGGCGTTTCCTCCCCCGCGCCTGCCGTTCCACTTATTTTATAATGTCATTCCGGCAGCCACGAAGGGCTAGCCGGAATCTAAAAAAATGGATCCCGGATCAAGTCCGGGATGACAAATCTGAAACCAGATTTGTCACTTCTTCTATTTTTGCTTCCAAAAGCTCTTTACTGTTGGCTTCTAAATTTATTCGTAAAAGATTTTCTGTATTAGACTTGCGCACGCTTACGCGCCAATCTGGAAAACAAATATCCAGCCCGTCCAGTTCCCCTATCTCCGCTTTTTGATAATGGTTTTTTATGTCTTCCAAAATATTTGGATTTTTAAATTCAAAATTGATTTCTTCGGAAATGTAAAACTTGGATCGCAAAGGGGCAAGAATTTGCGAGAAAGATTGATTGGACGAAGAAAGAATATCCAGCACCGCTAAAAACGGCAATAAACCGTTGTCCAAGTAAAAATTTTCCTTAAAATAATAATGACCCGAGGTTTCCGAGCCAAACACCGCGCCTTCTTTTATCATTCGTTCCTTAATAAATGAATGCCCCGCCACAGCAGGAATAGAAATACCGCCCGATTTTTGTATTGCGTTATCTATAACCCTATATACCCTGGTGTCATGCAAAACTTTCCCGCCCGGAAACTTTTTTAAATAATATTCGCTTAAAAGCGCGTTAATATAAGCGGGCGTAACAAACTCTCCGTTTTCGTCAAAAAAGAAACAGCGGTCCGCATCCCCGTCCCAGGCTACGCCAAGGTCGGGTTTTAATTTCTTGATGATTGCCGAAGTTTCCGCGCGCGTCTCCGACCGCAAAGGGTCCGGCCGGCCTTTGGGAAAACTTCCGTCCAAGCGGCCATTGATTACTTCTATAAACTTAACGGGCAAAACTTTTTTCAAATGATTAATGGCAGGCGTAGCCATGCCGAAATTGGTATTCGCAACAATTTTTAAAGGCCTAAACTTTGATACATCAAATTTTGACAAAACATGCTGGTAGTATGCTTCTGTAATATCTGCTTTTTCTACTTTTCCCTTTGAATCTGAAATCTTAAATCTTAAATCTGAATTTACCAAGTCCCTAATTTCGTAAATTCCGCTGTCGCCCGAAATCGGTATGGCCTCTTCCTTTACCAGCTTAAGCCCGCCGTATTCTTTGGGATTATGGCTGGCCGTGGCCATAATGCCGCCGTCAGTCTTTAAATGACAAACACCAAAATAAAATTGGTCGGAAGAAACCAAACCAATATCAACAACGTCTACTCTTGCCTCGGTTAAACCCTTAATTGCCGCCTGCTTAAATTCTTCGCCTGAAAGACGCATGTCCGTTCCCACCACCACGTTTTTTGGCTTAACAAATTCTACATAAGCTCGCACAATTTTATAAACAACCTCGGCATTTATTTGCGAAGGGTATATGCCGCGAATGTCGTAAGCTTTAAAAATGGCAGGGTCTATTTTCATAACAGTATTTTAACATAAAAAAATAGATGGCGGACCGCGTGCAGCATTGCGGTCCGCCAGGGATCACGGCGGTGTTCAGAATACATAAACACGGCGGTGATCACGGTACAAAAGCTTCGGGCGCTCTCGGCGCCCTTTGGCCTTCTGCCCTTCGGCCTTCTTCTTCTTCAACACCACGGCGGCTCTGCCGCCGGGCTTACCTTTTTGTCTGTGGCGCCGCTGTGCGCGAGCGCCACCCTTTGAAGAGCGAACCACGCGACCATGGCCGCCTTTCGCCGATTTCGACATGCATGCCTCCCGCGCCGAAACTGTCTGGCGCTGTGTTTGGATTTATTAACCCAAACTTTAGCCCTCTCTCTCTTTAAAGTCAATACTTGGCTAAACTCGCATTTTGGTTTAAACTGGATAGTCTGATATTCTTAATTCGTAATTCTTAACTTCATAATTCTGTTATGAGCTTTCAAATCGGCATGGTATGAACACTATCAGACATCCTGTTTTGGACTTAAACTCTAAATTGATACCTTTCTACTTCAAAATCAAAATGCCCGCTCCCCAAAAAGAACGGGTCATAGTAGTTCGGAATAAACTAGGCCAAATAGTAAAATCAGTTCCCGTAAGCTAATTTTTAGACTTGTCGCTAAACAAGCCGTAGAGGTTCAATGATTCCTGCTGTAAAAGAAAAGCGTTGCCGTAGTCGGTAAGCCCCAAATACGATTGTAAGGTTTCATTTACAGGGTGTATCCGTAATCTTTTTAGCGCCCGCCTTTTGGTAATTGTCCGCAAAACCCTATGGCGCGAAAAATGAACCCAGCCTAAAAAGTCCACGCCCGAAGCCAAAGTCTTTAAGAATATTTTGTCAGGATGCAGGGACAAGCCAAGCCTGTACTGTAAAAATTCGGATACTGGTTTTATTTGTTCGAGCAGATATTGCCGGTCATCGGACAGCAAAACAAAGTCGTCAGCATAACGAATGTAATATTTTACTTTCAGCTTATGCTTTACGAATTGGTCAAACTCGTTCATGTAGACATTGCAGAACAACTGCGAGGTCAAATTGCCCAAGGGTAGTCCTTTGCCGGAAACGGCTGAAAAACTTTTAACCACTTTTTCCAAAAGCAGTAAAACTCCCCTGTCGGTAATGTAGGTATCCAGAATGTCCAGCAAAACCTTGTGGTCAATGCTGGCGAAAAACTTTTTAATGTCCAGTTTCAAGACCCAGGCCGTGCGAGTATTGTTCCTGCCGACCCGCAAAGCAAAACTCCTGAACCTATCCAATGCCTTATGCACCCCTTTATCCACGCGGCAGGAATATGAGTCGGCAATAAAAGTTCTATCGAAAAAAGGATACAGCTTTCGGTAAATGGCGTGATGCAATACCCTGTCCCGAACCGAGGCCTTATGAATATTTCTGGGCTTGGGGTCGGAAATGTTAAAGGCTTTATACGGCCCGTGGACAAAGCTGCCATTTGCCAACTCCGTATGAAGCTGTAAAATGTTATCAGTCAGCCCTAAACAAAATTCTCTAACATCTTGCTTCTGCCGCTTGCCTAAGACAAACTCCTGCCAGGCGGAAAACAAGTTTTCCGGGTCAATTACCTCCTTATAGCTAATTGTCGCCTGGACTTTCATAATTAACTTTTCAAAAATGACTTCTATCACGCCCCCCCCCAACGGAAATTTTGCGAATTTGCCGGTTTTACAAAAATTAACCGACGCCTACAAACTTTGGCAAAACACATTATCAGGATTTCCAAAAATCCTAAAATACTCTTTGGGCCAAAAAATTGACTCTTGTCTTATTGATGCCGTAGAACTCATCTTGGCAGCAGTATATACCGCCAAAACGCATAAACTTGTAATTGTCCAAAAAGCCAGTATAAAATTAGACGCAGCAAAATTCTTTTTACAAATAGCTTGGGAGCTAAAAGCGCTTGATAACAAAAAATTTGCTACGATTTCCGTTCCATTAGTTGAAGTCGGAAAGATGCTGGGTGGCTGGCAAAAGCAACTTATAAAAGAAACTCCTCCTAATACAGGAGGAGGATAAAGACTCTCGCGGACAAGAACG
>CAZLQG010000037.1:0-6477 GCA_964561655.1 uncultured Candidatus Saccharibacteria bacterium
ACGGTCCCAGCCCCCTGACCCGTTCCACCCCTCTGCTGTTATTCTCCCTTGGGGGTAGCGGGCCGGAGATTATTGAGATACCGTAAGAAAGATTCCTAACAACTAATTGATAATTGTTAATTTATCCCGTCCCGATTTATCGGGACGGGATTTTTGTGATATATTGATTATATGAAAAAAATTAAGTCATCTTTAAAACAAAAAGCACTTTTAAAACAAATTTTTAAAAAACATCAAACCCTGACTGTAGTAGGCGGCAATTGGGGCGACGAAGGCAAGGGTAAAATCATAGATTTGCTTATGGAACATTATGATTTTACCGTCAGGTTCAGCGGCGGAGCGAACGCGGGGCATACTGTTAAGCTGCCTTCGGGCGTAGAAATTATCGGTCATTTAATCCCTTGCGGCATCGCGCAAAATAAAACTTGCGTGCTCGGCCGGGGTGAGCTTATAGATTTGCGCCTGCTTAAAAAGGAGCTGGAAGAAAGCCAAAAGGCTTTAAAAGGCAAGCTGCCGCCCGTTTGGGTAGACGAAATGTCCTCGCTTTGGACTCCCTGGCACGCGCTTTTGGAAGAATGGCTGGAATATTCAAGAGGCTCTAAAAAAGTCGGCACTACAAAAAAGGCGATAGCTCCTTTGGAAGGTTTATTTAGGTTTAGGATTGCTCCTGTGGTGGGGCATATTTTTTTGCCGAAAAAAGATTTTGTAAAAGTTTTAACGCCTTTGTATGAGGTGCTGGAGCCGATTTTTAAGAAGATGAGGGTTGAAAAACTTATTCGCGGTAATGTCCCGTCGCCTGCACAAGTAGCCGAAAGCCTGCAAAAATTCCAGAATTTAGTCAGAAATAAAGTTACGGACACCTCTTTTGTTTTGGACAGAGCGCTTAAGCAGGGCAAAAGAGTGATGTTTGAAGGCGCGCAGGCTGTAGGGCTTGATGTGCGCTTTGGTACTTATCCTTACGTTTCTTCCGGCCATTCAGTGGCCAGCGGAGCTCCTATAGGCACAGGCCTGCCTGTTCAGAGTTTTGACGCCACTGTGATGGTAGCCAAAGTTCTCCCCACGCGCGTGGGGATGGGGCCGTTTGTTTCGGAGATGTGGGAGAGAAAGGCCGCGGAAAGATTTCCAGTAGAAAACAAAGATTTGTTTGAAGGCAATCCCCTGAAAAGGTCAGAATTTTTAGAAAAGACACTCAGTAAAATAAATTCAGGCAAGGCTACGGGCAAAGATTATTCCAATTATTTTCAGGTTTTAGGCGACGAGCGCGGTGCGACCACTAGGCGCGGAAGAAGTGTAGGGTTTTTAGATATTCCGTGGCTTCGCTATGCTATTCGTATTAACCGGCCTAAGTATTTGGCGGTAACCCGTTTTGACATGCTTTCAAAAGTGAAGGCTATTCCTGTGGTTGTGGGCTATAAATATAAGGGTAAATTATTGGAGCCGGGCAAAATGCCCCTGGCTTGGAAACTTATGGGAGTGCGGCCGGTGGTAGAAAAATGGCCATGCTGGAAGGAAGATATTTTTAATAGCGGGGAAGAGCCAAAACTTCCAGTTGGCGCCAGGAAATTTTTATCAAGAATGGAGCAATTATTAGGGGTGCCGATTTTGCTTGTAGGGACCGGGCCTTCTAGGAATGCCATTGTGATAAGAAAAATCAAATAAGGCTTGACATTTTATAAAATTAAGTGTAAAATCAAAAATTATCTTATGCTAAAAATTACTGAAGCCCTAACCTTTGATGATGTTTTATTAAAACCTCAATATAGTGAGGTAGTTCCGACTGAGGCTGAAACAAAAACGGTTTTTACGCCAAAAATCAAATTGAACATTCCAATCGTAAGCGCGGCCATGGACACAGTTACCGAAAGTGCACTGGCGATTTCTTTGGCGCAGGCCGGAGGCATTGGAGTTATCCATAAAAATTTATCTATCGCAGAACAGGTAGTGGAAGTGGAAAAAGTAAAAAGAAGCGAAAGCGGTATGGTGGTTGACCCAATTGTTTTGTATCCCGATCAGCATATTTCCGAAGCACTTCAAATTATGCGGCAAAAGGGAATTTCCGGTTTTCCGGTGGTTGAAAAGAGCGGGAAGCTGGTAGGGATTCTGACTAACAGGGACTTGCGTTTTGAAAGCCGGATGAATTTGCCGGTGTCTCAAGTTATGACCAAAAAACTTATTACTGTTCCTCTGGGCACGAGTATGGAAAAAGCGAAGAAGGTTTTACACGAGCACCGGATAGAAAAGCTATTAGTGATAGACAGGAAGCGTCATTTAAAGGGACTGATTACTTTTACGGACATCCAAAAAGCGATTATGTACCCGAGCGCAACCAAGGATTCTTTGGGGCGTTTAAGAACGGCAGCGGCCGTTGGCGCCACGGGAGATTTTTTTGAAAGAGCCAAAGCGCTTATAAAGGCCCGGGTTGACGCCTTGGTGATAGACACGGCCCACGGGCATTCTAAAAGAGTTATAGAAGCCGCGCAAAAAATAAAGAGAGCTTTTCCCAAAATTCAGCTGGTAGCGGGCAATGTGGGAACCGCAGAAGGCGCTAGCGCTTTAATTAAAGCCGGGGTTGATGCGGTTAAAGTGGGAATTGGCCCGGGCAGCATTTGCACCACGCGCGTGGTTTCAGGCAGCGGTATGCCGCAGATTACCGCGATTATGGAGGCGGTTAAGGTTTGCAAAAAGGCGCGGGTGCCTTTGATTGCGGACGGCGGAATTAAATTTTCCGGAGACATTACCAAAGCCATTGCCGCGGGAGCTGACAGTGTTATGATAGGCAGCCTGTTTGCGGGGACCGACGAAAGCCCTGGAGAAATCGTTTTGTATCAGGGTAGGAGCTATAAGACCTATCGTGGCATGGGCAGTATTGGCGCGATGAGGCGTGGAAGCAGGGACCGCTATGGCCAGGATGGTTTGAGCGATTTTTCCAAACTGGTTCCGGAAGGCGTAGAAGGTCAGGTGCCTTATAAGGGTCCTTTAATATTTTTAGTAAACCAACTGGTCGGCGGGTTTAAAGCCGGGCTCGGCTACAACGGTGCAAAAAATCTTAAAGAACTGCAAAGAAAAGCGCAGTTTGTTTGCATCAGCAGCGCGGGTTTAAAAGAAAGCCACGTGCACGACGTGGTCATCACCAAAGAAGCGCCGAATTACAGACTGGATTGATCTCTACGAAATACGAAATTAACGAACTACAAAAATAAAAGACCCAGCAAGCCAGCGGGTCTTTTTCGTATTTAGTAATTTTAGTATTTAGTAGATGATTATCCCCATTCAATCGTTACCGGCGGCTTATCGGAAATTCTATAAACAACTCCACCAACTTCTCTTATTTCATTCGTGATGCGTTGCGAGATATGCTTTAGAAATTTATAGGGCAGTTCCGCGGCTCGGGCGGTAAAGCCGTTCACACTCCAGACGGCCCATAAAGCTATTACATGACCTTCGGCCGCATTATCGCCTTTGGTGCAGGTGGTGTTTGACATTGTAACCACAGCTCCTGCCTGCCAGATTTCGTCGTATAATCCCCATTTGTGCAGCTCTTCAATATAGATATCGTCAGCTTTTCTAGCGGTATGAAGTTTTTCTGCCGTCACCTCGCCTTCTATTCTTACAATCAGCCCCGGTCCTGGGAAGGGGTGCCTATTTAAAAGCTCTTTGGGCACGCCGATTTCCTTGCCGATGTTCCGGCCGGTGTCTTTTACGCAGTCAATTAGAGGGGAAAGCTCAGGGATTTTGAATTTTAGTCCCACATTATGGTGGATTTTAATTTGGGCCTTGCGCGCACCGCTAACGTAGCCACTGCCGGTTTCGGAAACGTCCGTGTAAAGCGTGCCTTGAGCCACAAAATCGGCTTTGAATTTTTTAGCCTCTGTTTCAAGAATTTTTTTATATACTTCGCGCATCACTATCCGTTTATCACGCATCGCTTTTTTGCCTTTGAGAGCTTTTAAAAAGTCTTTGGTGGCGTTTATAATGTTTAGCTTTAGCCATTTTTGTTTGCCAAAATATTTTTTTACATGGATCTCGTCGTCCGGTCTGTCTATGCCTTTTATATAAACGCCCCTAATTAGTCCGGGGTTATGGTCGTGAGCGTGTTTTAATAAATAGGCCACCACTGAAGAATCGCTGCCCCCGGATAGCGCCAGCAAAACTTTTTTACCGGCAATCTGTTTTCGCAAACAATCTATCTTTTCCTGGGCTGCGGATTTAGCCGGAAAAATGTCTTTGGCTCTGCAAATTTTAAATACAAAATTTTCATAAATCTTGGAACCATATTCAGTTTCCGTAACTTCCGGGTGAAACTGTACCCCGTAGAGATGCTTGTAGTTGCCCGCGGAAACAGGGGCGTTTTCCGTAGACCCTAAAACTTTAATTTTGTTTCCTGGCTCTATCCTGTCTCCGTGGCTCTCAAGCACGTTGGAATATGCAGGAATTTTATCAAATAGAAGGGATTTAAATTTTGTTTTGAATTTGTGGGTGCCGAATTCTCGCTTGTCCGAAAGCGTTACGCGTGCGCCAATGTGGCGCGCCCACATCTGAAAGCCTAGGCAAATGCCCAGCACCGGGATTCCAAGACTGAAAATTCTTCCATCAAACGGCGGGTATTCGTAAGCCGAACTTGGCCCGCCGGAAAGCATAATGCCTTTGGGATTAAGTTTTTTTACATCAGCCGCCTTGATTTTGGAAGGGTCGGCAACTAAAGTGAATACGCCAAGCGCATCCAGCTTTTGTTTTATTAAATGGTCAAACTGGCTGCCCATGGCGAAAAGCAAAAAAACCTCTGAGGTTTTCCTTAAGGCTTTTTCAGCTTCAATTTCGTGAAGGGTTTTTTGGCTTACTTGGATAAGAGTTTGAATCATCTTAGAAGTATTTTATCACAAAACCCTTAACTAAAAAATGCCCTCTTAAGAGAACATTTTTTGGTGGAGATAAGCGGATTCGAACCGCTGACCTTCGCATTGCAAATGCGACGCTCTAACCAACTGAGCTATATCCCCATAGATTTAAATTAATTAACTTAAGTTTAAACCGCTCCACCAGGCAGCATGCCAAATAGCCAAAGGGCGCTTAAAATACAAAGGCCCAAACCCACCAGCTTCCACCAAGTATAAGTGCCTGCGCCAATGCCGGTGCCCAGATATTTTTCCGCGAGATCAATCTTGCCGGTCATATTAGTAACTTGCACCGAATATTTCATCAGCAGGATTCCAATTGCGAAAACAATGGGGGACAGAAAAAAGCGCATAAAAGATTAAATTTCAAGATCCAAAATCCAAGTACCAAATAATTTTCCAAATCCCAAACCCCAAAATGTTTAGAATTTTTGATTTGTGATTTGTTTGTATTTTGGTGATTGTTATTTGTTATTTAATTTTTTTGGTGGGCATGTCAGGAATCGAACCTGAGACCTCGTCATTATTTGCCCCGTGGAATTTGGGCATATGGTGGGCACGGATGGACTTGAACCATCGACCTCTTCATTATCAGTGAAGTGCTCTAACCAACTGAGCTACGTGCCCAAATTTTTTTCGGGGTCAGTGACCCCAGTAGCAGAAGCGTTTCGCTACGGGGCGTAGCGCGCTCTAACCATCTGAGCTACACGTCCGAGTAGCCTGGTATTTATTGCATTGACAAAACTTATTTTATCAAGTATTTACAATTTTGACAACAGCTTAAAAATATATTATTCTAAATTTAGTATCGTTGCTTTTTTCTTTCCATAGAAATAAAAATTTAACCATTTCTTAATAAATAATTTAATCAATGTCCTTCCCTCGATTTTTTAAAAGACAAAAATCAATCTTAGGGGTTGATATAGGCACGGCGAATATTAAGATTGCCCAGGTTTCCCATGGCGAAAAGCCGGTTTTGGAAACCTATGGCATAGTAAATATCGAAAAGCAGCTGGGAGGTAAAAGTAACGAAGCAGCCATTGAAGAAATGGCAGGAATTTTAAAAGCGCTGATGCAAAGAGCTGGTGCGAGTACCAGAAAGTGCGTAATTAGTTTCCCGAACAGCTCTGTTTTCACCTCGGTGATTGAATTGCCAATGATGAGCGAGTCTGAACTTGGTTCGGCAGTGGAATACGAAGCCAAAAAGTATGTGCCTTTGGCTCTTTCTGAAATTGATTTATCCTGGACTGTAATTTCCGAAAACAATCCCAAAGCAGGCGGCAAGCAAAAAATCTTGCTTACAGCAGTACCCAAACAAATAACCCAAAATTATTTAAGGGTTTTTGATTTGGCGGGCCTGCAGCCTCAAAGCGGGGAAATTGAAGCTTTGGCATTAATCCGCTGTTTAATTGGGGATGTGCCGTTTGATTGTGTTATAATAGATATAGGAGCAAAAGCTACCGGAATCAATATAATTGAGAAAGGTTTTTTGCGTTTAAGTCGGAATTTAAACATCGGCGGCGACACAATTACCAACCGGATAGCAAAATCATTGAACATTAGTCATTTCAGGGCTGAACAGTTT
>CAZLQG010000038.1:0-6097 GCA_964561655.1 uncultured Candidatus Saccharibacteria bacterium
GTCGTTTAGAGCAGGTTGCCGCCCCGATATTACATCGGGGTCTCTTGATAATTAACTTATTTAATTAAAAATATCTTATACTTTATTTTGTTTTTCGTCAACTTTATCCTTATCGGCTCTTGGATAAAACAACAATAAAGCCCCAAAAAATATTAAAGCCAAAACTCCCTCTATAATCGATTGTACTCTTTTAGCAGGAGCTCCTAAAGCCGCGAAATCAACTTTCCAGATAATAGCAAAACTAAAAACAGAGGCTAAAAAAGTACACACAATTACTACTTTTAGGGTATTAATATTTTTAACTGGATCTTAGCTATCGCCAATAAAAACAAAACCAGTACCAATGCGACAAGCGCCCATACGCTATCATGATAAGGAGAATACAATCTGCCATCGTAGAATGGAAATACGGTAAGCCCGAAATAATGAACCACTCCGCCGATCAGATAATATATAGCCCCCTAAGATTAATGTAGTTTTAAGTAATTTCAATTTCATATTATTTTATTTTTGGAGCGAGTAAGGGGAATCGAACCCCTAGCATCAGCTTGGAAAGCTGAGGTATTACCATTATACGATACTCGCTTACTTAAAAAATGATACCAAAAACAAAGCGCCTTTTCAAGGCGCTTAACGTCTATAGTCTTTATGATTTTTACTGCCTTAATTTTATTGCGTCCTTAAACGCTTCACCGGCTTTGAATTTCGGGGTATTAAGCTCAGGAATGGTAATTTTCTGCGAAGGATTGCGCGGGTTTACGCCAATTCTAGGCGCGCGGTGCGAAACACTGAACTGCCCAAAGCCCGAAATATTTACTTTGTCGCCGCCACGAAGCGTTTCGTATATCATTTGGATTAATGTATTTAAAAACCTTTCAGCTTCGCTGTGGGTAATCCCCAGTTTGGCCGCTAATTGTTCGGTAAGCTGTAGTTTGTTCATAAAACTTTTATTTAATAGTAATTAATCTCTATTCGTTAAATCCATTATATATATTAGGCTATTTTATTATAAGCCATCCTGCAAGTAAATTCAAATTATTTGACAAGGCCAGCCTCTTTGCTCCTTAAAAACCATCTGATTAAAACTGCAAATAACGCCAAGGCCAAAAGCGCTAGCAACAAATAAAACAAGGGGTTTGTTGCCTTTGAAACTGGTTGTTCTGCGGCCTGTTCAGCAACTTCCGCCCGCGCCAGCTGGATTTGTCCCATAGATGCCAACGTTTGGCTTAATCCCGCAATCTGCGTCTCCAAATTTTGGATTTTTTCATTCAGCTGGCGGTTGATTTCTAAAGTCACTCCGTAAATCTGAGACAGATTCGGTTCCTTTGCCTGGGAAGAGGTCTTAGAGCTAGCTGAGGATGGCTCCACTGCAAGGCTTTCCGTTTCACCGAGTATAAAAATGTTTTCTTCTTTCGGGCTTGGATTTTGCGTCCAGGAATATTTCCCGTTTTCCAAAAGCGCGTAAGCTTCCCCGGCTTTGGCTTTTGTATAAACCACCCCGTCCAATTCCCTACCAAAGGCATCCTTTAAAATAATTGTTTGGCCGTTATTACTTAAACGGACCGGCAAATCGTCTTCGTAAAAGACAAAATATCCTTTAGGCTCAACTTCAGTTGCTTCCTCCAAAACTTTTGAACGGCTGCCGATTTGCAGAATCAAACCTTTGATGTCAACCGTGCTCGTTGCGTTGTTAAAAATTTCTACGAACTCTTCGCCGTTGCCGGAAGGATTGGGCAAAACTTCAGAAATTAACAAAGGGTACTCCGGCAAACCCTCAAAATTTTCCGCGCCAGGCGTTGGCAGGCCAAAGCTCCATTCCCCTTTTTGATTTTTGGAATAGCTCTGATTTTCCGGCGCGTCTTCATAAACAACCGAATCCAAAAGCTGCTTTGCGGACGAAAACAACTTAACCTTTTCCTGCCCCGAATTATTCAAAGTCAGCGATTCTTTTGGCAAAAAAATAGCAGTATACCCATAAGGCGAAATGATAAGGTCTTTTGGAATCGACCACGCGGCGCTGCTCCAGCTGTCCGAACTGCCATCGGCCAAAAAATAACCTTCCAAACTGGTGGTTGCATTTCCGTCGTTATAAATTTCCACCCATTCGTTGCCCGGGTCGTCCCCCGAAGGGTTGGCAAAAATCTCGCTGATTTTCACTGGCGCCGTTGGCGCGTACGAAATGTAAGATGATGACCCGCCGCCGCTCAAAGACCCCGAGCTTGCCGGAGGGCTTATTACGGGAGGCTGCCACTGCCCGTCCCGCAGTTCAAAGATGCCGTCATCGTAAGCCGTAGCCGTATAAACGGCTCTTTGCGCCAGAGTGCTATCGCTAAAATACAAATTCACTTCATCTCCCCCGCTGTTGTTGAGCGCGAACGCGCCTTCGGGCAGCGTGAATCTCATAGTTTCTCCGGAAGCGATGGTTCCCGATAAAATAAAAGCGCTGCTCCCGGGCTTGCCGTCCGCGCTTTCGTCGTCCAAGAGCCAGCCCTCCAAAAGGACTTCTTTTTCGTCTTGATTGGTGAGTTCCACCCATTCGTTGCCGCTGTCCGCGCCCAAAGGGTTGGGCAAAAATCTTAAAATTTTTACCAACAAACTTTCGATTAATTGCTCGGGCGTGGAACTGGCAAGAATTTCCGGAGTAGATGATGCAGTAGTATCCGGTGTGGTTGTAGCTGCAGATTCGGGACTTGAAGATGCTGGGTGCTCGGGGGTTGTTGTGGCCAAGAAAAAGGAATTTCGAGGATTAGAGTCCTGAATTGTGAAATCAGCCAAGTTGTTATTAGTTTCTTGAGTTCTAAACAATGCTTTTTCTGCTTCCGGAACCAGCGCAGGCAAACCTTCCGGACTATTGCTTACAGAATCTCCATAGCCCAGCTTATCAATAATGTTCGAATCATCGCCGGAAACTACATACTCATCACTGCTGGACAAAAACACTGTCGCACCCCCGGCAGAAGCGGAAAGGGAAAAAGTGTTATGGGAAATGTCGGCTAAAACTTCCCAGTTATACCCGTTATTGGCTATAAGATAATAACTTTGAGGTTGCAAAACTTCCGCCGGAAAATTCTTCTTTCCTGAACTTAAAGGAAAATCTCCTGTCGCTGACTTATATTGCAAAGACCAGCCCTGTAAACTTACTGCTTGATCTGTAGGATTGAAAATTTCAATAAATTCATCGTTAGCACCGCCGTCACCCTGCACCTGCAACTGACTAATGACAACATGATCCGTAAATGCCCAAGCTCCTGCAATAAAAACAAAAAAGCCCGACAATAATATCGCGCAAAATAAAAACATTCTCCTATAATTTTTCATTTTTATTTTAATTTTAATTAATAATTATTTTTTATCTTTTTCTTGGTACAAAGTTCCTAAAACCCCGTTGATGAACTTGCCGCTAGCGTCGCCGCCAAAACTTTTGGCCAGCTCCACGGCCTCGTTAATAGCCACTTTGGGCGGCACTTCCTTTAAAAACACAAGTTCATAAATGCCAAGCCTAAGCACGTTCCTGTCCACGGGAGCAATTTGCTCTATAGGCCATTCGGCAGCGGTTTTTTTTATGGTTTCGTCTAACTTTTCCAAATTTTTCGCCACGCCCTCGGCCAATTCATAAACAAAATCCGCCTCCAAATTCTTGGAGCCGGAATTGTCCAAATTATTTTTGATGACTTTTTTTAAATCTTCTTTCCGCCCGTTAAAATCCCACTCAAACAGGGACTGGAAAGCAAGTATTCTGGAAAAGTGCCTGCTGGCCATTGATTTTAATTGATAACAACTAATGAATAACTAATAACCATTTTTGTTCTAAGTTATTAGTTATCAATAATAAGTTATTTTGTTACTTTACGGCCTTTATAATATCCGCAAGATTTGCACGGTAAATGCGGCATAACTGCTCCGCCACAGTTTTTACAGGAAGCAAAAGATTTTTTAGCTATAGCGTGATGGCTTCTGCGCTGGTTCCTACCAGAACGAGTTTTATGTTTCTTAGGTACGCCCATGAAATTTTCTCCGAAAATTTTACCCCGAGCGAGTCGCCGAAGGCGAAGAGTCGAAGGGTGATAAAAATTAAAAAAACTTAAAACAATTATAGCGGAAAAAAAGTTTCGGGTCAATTCTTCCCTATAATCCGCCCCAACGCTAAAGCCGGGACGGTTTGCATTTGATTGCTTCTTTTTTGTAAACCGCCCCAATGATACATAGGGACGTCTTGCTATATATTTTCTTTACTGTAATCCGCCGGCGATGTACAGGAAGCTGGCCTAAACTTTCATCTTGCGATGTTAGTCTAGATCAACACATCACCGGCAGGAAACAAGAAAGAATAATACAAAGCTCTTGTCCCGACCGAAGCGTCGGGAGCGGATTGCAGAAAAGAAATTCCTATTTGACCTATACGACTTATAAGTCCTATTTGTCCTATTGATTTATTTTTAAGGTATAAGGGGCGCTTTAGACAGTCAAACTACGACTGTCCTCAGCGCCCACGCCGAGATTCGCCCTTGCAGGACCGGTCTCCGCGGCCAATGGGCGGACTGGTCAACAGCCAGCCGACTGACAGCGCCACGATTAACGCTGCCAGTATAGCAAAAAAGGTCAACATCACTCCCTCCTCTCGTCATGCAAGGCAAGAGGGAAGCGACCCGGTTTGGGCTTGGCGGTGTCTGATCCTGACTCCTCTGGCGAAAATCTATGCCAGAGAAGAGCCAAGGTGCTCGGGATAAAAAGTATGACGAGTATGACGATTACTATAAATTCCGTCATCTTTTTTTCCCTTTTACCAGGTCGTCCAAAGATCTACGAAAGCTTTCGTAGATCCATACACCCAGCACCGCCAACGCGATGCCGGTGAAGATTCCCAGGATCATCGTCCTCCTCCTTTCGGCCACCGAGGGAACGGCGGCCACTCACCCGTCAATGGACGGACAAGAAAAGCAACGACATACGCCGGGCTGGCGGCCAACAACGCCACCAGCCAAAGCAATACAGTACTGCATTTGTGCATGTGCACCTCCAAGCCTATAAACCATTTTTTGACTTACAAGCTTGAAAGCATGACCTTTTTTATCAGTCCTATTTATTTCAAGCGAAGTTGAGAGATTAGTCAAATACAGATCCATCTATACTATCAAATTTTCAGTAACGGACAAAAAAACTGGGGCGGTAAGAATGTTGATCAATGCCGCCGCCCCGTCAGCCAACTCGGAAGCCGAAGAGCAGAAAGGCTAATAAGATTAGCGTCGCTACGATGCCAACCACCCAGCTCTTTCGCTTCTCTGGTGTCCAATCTCTCCAGATCAAGTTCCCTCCTTTTTCCCCGCTCACGGACGGGGTGGTACAGCCAACCCGGCCGCAATCACGGCCAGAATAGCTAATAGAACACCTTTGACCCACCCCGGTGTCTGTTTCCAGATTTCCTTAGCAAACCGAACCGGATGGGGATACTCATGCGTCAGAAATTTAACTCTAACCGCCATACATCACCTCGGGGGAAGATTTGGTGTTTCCACCAAAATAGATTCAATAGCTTAAACCCATTTTGCCAAAAACAAATAATCGCCCTTATTTTAAAACATCATACAAAAAATGTCATCTATCCAATAAGCATAAAAAAATCCTTCCGTGGGTGTGGGTCTAAAAGGAAAAGGCCTGTGTTTAAAAACTGCCTCCTTAGGCCCACGCCCGCGAAAGGATAAGATAATATTCGGGCGCAAAAAAAGTCGCAATACAGGAGAATCTAAAAATTATTCTTGTTTGCGACCTTTAATAGCGCCCCCGATCCGGTTTAGCCGAGATAAGGAGCACACGGTTCGCATCATCTCCTGTAGATGATATAAATATTCAATTTTTAAGGTTAACCAAGTATTGTACACTAAAAAATCCCTTTTGTCAACCCCCGTAAGAAAACAAAAAAAGGCTTATTAAAGCCACTTTTTAAAAACTTTCCTGATAAGGTTTATAAACCCAAAAATTTTTCTAACGGGGTTAAGGAGTCAATTTCTAAAGGCTCAACACGTGTTGAGCCTTTAGATTTGGCTTATTTAAAAATTATTTATTTCCAGGTAGGAAATAAATAATTTCTTAAACGGTATAT
>CAZLQG010000039.1:0-5063 GCA_964561655.1 uncultured Candidatus Saccharibacteria bacterium
AGTATGACATGGTGGACTATATAGGCAAGTCCGGCGTTGAGGCAATGCACGAGGAATATTTACACGGGACAAACGGCCAAAATTTAGTGGAAGTCGATGCGACTGGAAAACTGGTAAACCTACTGGGTGAAAACGAGCCTCAGTCCGGGCAAAGCTTGGTTTTGAATATAGATAAGGAATTACAGGTAAAGTTATACGAGTCTTTGGTGGCCAGGTCAGGAACCAAAAAAGCGGCCGCAGTAGCGATGAATCCCAAAACCGGCCAGGTTTTAGCCTTGGTTAGTCTGCCGGGGTTTGATAATAATCTTTTTGCACGCGGCATTAAAACAGAAGAATTCAATAAATTATTAACTGATTCTGATTTGCCTTTGTTTAATCGTGTAATTTCGGGAACCTATCCGCCAGGTTCTACAGTAAAACCCATGGTGGCCGCGGCAGCGCTTCAAGAAGGTATAGTTAAAGAAACTACGGTGATTAACGATAAAGGGGTACTAGTAATACCCAACCAATATAATCCTTTCTTGAATTATAACTTTTATGGTTGGAACAGGGCGGGCCTCGGGCCGGTCGATGTGCGTTCTGCTATTGCCAAAAGCAGCGATATTTATTTTTATACGGTTGGCGGAGGGCATCCAAATTCCCAAATAGAGCCTCTTGGCGCAGAAAAATTGGCTGAATATTACCGTAAATTTAATGTGGGCAAAAAAACCCAAATCGATTTACCCGGAGAGAAAGAAGGACTGGTTGCCGATCCGTATTGGAAAGCCCAGTATTTTAAAGATGACGCGATTTTGAGCAAATGGTATTTGGGTGATACTTATCATGTTGCCATCGGCCAAGGCGACATGCTGGCTACGCCTTTGCAGGTGGCTGTCTGGACTTCAATAATCGCCAATGACGGAGTAGGCATGAGGCCGGAAGTTCTAAATCGAGTCGTAGACGCAGATGGCAACATAGTTTATGAGGTTCAGCCTGAAGTTTTAACCCAAAGATTTATTGACCCGTATTATTTAAAAGTGGTACAAGACGGCATGAGACTCACTGTGACAGAAGGTAGTGGCAGGCAGCTGCTGGATTTGCCTGTGCAAGCGGCGGGCAAAACCGGGACTTCCCAGTTTGACGGTTCAGACCCCAACCGGACCCATGCTTGGTTTACCTCGTACGCGCCGTTTGAAGACCCACAAATTGTAGTTACCGTGCTTGTGGAAGCAGGTGGCGAGGGGCATGCTGCCGCCTTGCCGGTAGTCAAAGAAACGCTTAAATGGTGGGCGGAGAACCGCTACGCTCAAATTAAAAATTAAAAAGTGAAAAAATTAAAAATTTAGGTGTCCAGACGTGACGTCGGAATTCTATAATTTTACATTTTGTGTTTTTCATTTTACACTTGAGTTATGATAATCGATGGAAGAAAAATTTCAGCCGATGTTTTGGAAGACTTAAAGAAAGAATTTGCCAGTTTATCTTTCAAGCCTTTGTTTTGCGACGTGCTGGTAGGCAATGACGTAGTGTCTATGTCTTACGTGAAAATTAAAGGTAGGTCGGCGGAGCAAGTCGGAATGGAGTTTAAATTGGCTCATTTTTCGGAAAGCATTAACCAAAAAGAACTTATTGATAAAATAAAGAAGCTTAATCAACTACCCAATATTTGCGGGCTTATTGTCCAATTGCCTTTGCCAAGCAAATTTTCAAAGCAAGCAATTTTAGATGCGATTACGCCAGAAATTGATGTTGATTGTATTGGCTTAGTAACTTCCAAAAAGTTTTATGAGGGCGACTTCAGCCTGATCCCTCCAACCGCCGCGGCAGTAATGAAGATGCTTGACAGTTTAAACCTGGATTTATTTAAAAAAAATATTTTGGTTGTGGGGCAGGGTCAGCTGGTAGGCAAGCCGGTAAGTTTTTTATTCGAGAGAAGAGGCTTAAAAATTAATATCGCTGACAAATTTACAAAAAATACGCCAGAACTAATAAAGCAGGCGGATGTCATTATTTCCGCGACCGGCCAGCCTAAGCTTATCACCGGGGATAAAATTAAGGCTGGAAGTATAGTAATTGACGCCGGTACGGCAGAGTCGGACGGCGGCATCGTCGGTGATGCGGATTTAGAATCGGTTTCCAAAATTGCCGGCTATTTTTCTCCGGTTCCGGGGGGAGTAGGCCCTGTGACGGTTTCCATGCTTTTAAAAAACGTGCTAATAGTTGCAAAACAAAAACAACAGCAAAACTATGTTAGTTAATTTTTTCTCCGGCGTTAATAAATTTTTAAATTCCGTTTTGAGATTGTTTGGTTTTCGCAGATCGCAAAACCGTTGGGGTATTGTATATGACAGTATTAGCAAACAGCCGCTCGATCCGGTAGTGGTAAAGCTAATAGATGCGGCTACCGGGAAAGTCGTCCAGACCTGTATTACTGATTTAACAGGTCAGTACGGATTTTTATCCATACCGGGCAAATTCAAGATTTTTGCTAAGAAGACAAACTACAATTTTCCTTCAAAGATTGTCCGCCAAAGCAAAGACGGTATTTATGAGAACGTCTATTTGGGCGAGTTTTTTGAAGTTTTAGGCGACAGCGGCGTAATTTTTTTTAATATCCCAATGGATCCGGTTAGGCCGGACTGGAATCAGAAAGCCAAGCGTAAAATTGTAAAGACCTCGGTCTTTGCGGAAAATTTAATTTTAAAACTTACCTCGATATTATTTTGGTTCGTGTTTATTTTAGCCTTACTGAGCCTTTATTTTTCCCGCTCAAATTTTGTTTACGGAGCACTGATTTTTTACGTTATGATTATTTTAATGGCAGTGGCTTTGCCTAAACCCAGGTTATGGGGTAGAGTTCTGATAAAAAAGATTAAAAAACCCGTAGCCCTGGCAGTAATTGAACTTTCGCATATTAAATTTCCGGATGTGGTTATTGCCAAGGCTTTGACTACGGAGGAAGGTAAATTTTTTTTAAGAGCACAACCGGGCAGGTATTTACTTAAGATTAGTGCAGAGGATAAAGATGGACAAAAAAACCTTCTTAAGAGCCAAAAAGTTGATATTGGGGGCGACGGTCTTTACAATAAAGATACTCTGGTTTAAATTTGTGCTATAATAAAAATGAGATGGCATTATCAACAAAGAAAATACTTATAGTAGAAGACGACAAAAATTTAAGTCAGGCTTTGTCGGATCGCTTGTCTAAACTTTGCGTTGTGGCCAGCGCTGAAGATGGAGAGCAGGCTCTGGAAAAGCTTTTAGACAGCCCTCCTGATTTGATTTTGTTAGATTTGCTTCTGCCTAAATTGGATGGTTTTAAAGTCCTGGAGAGGCTAAGAAATTATCCTGATAAAAACATCGCAGAGATTCCTGTGGTGGTTTTAAGTAATCTTTGGAGCAATAAGGACATCCTGCAGGTGAAGGCTTTAAGGGTCGAAGAATATTTTGTCAAAGCCCATACGGATTTGGACCAAGTTGTTGGAAAAGTCCAGCAGGTTTTAGCGGTCAAGCAGGGATAGGTTTTAAGTTTGACAGAAAATATAAAGTTTAGTATTATATATTTATAAGGCCGGACATCAGGCCTTTTAAAAAAGCAAAAAAATTATTACAATCATGGGAAGAATTTTTCGGTTCCTTACTGATGTTAAAAATGAACTGGCCAAAGTGGTTTGGCCGACTAAAAGCGAAACCATTAAGTATACGGTGATTGTCATTGTATTCAGCGTGGTGGTGGCTTTTATTTTAGGGATGACTGACTACGGGCTTTTGAGATTATTTGAAACCGTGGTGAACCGTTAATCTAAATTGTCTTATGCTTCCAACGGGACATATTGCTGCCGGTTTCTTGACGGCTTATTCCATTGTTAAAATCGCCCGGCCGGATTTAGAACTTTCACAAATTAATCAATTATTGTTCTTTGGCGCTTTTTTTGGTTTTGCTCCCGATTTGGACGAGTTTTACGTTTTTGCTAAGAGCCGTTCTTGGCTGGTTGCCTCGGAGACAACCTCTTTGATGCATAGAAAATTTTTCAGCCACACGCCGGTTCTCTGGGTGCTTGGAGGCCTGATTATTTTTTTGTTTACCTCGGGATTTATAAAGCTTTTAGGGTTAATAATATTATTTAGTTCTTTAAGCCATTTCTTACTTGATAGCATTGAGCATGGAATTATGTGGCTGTGGCCATTTAGCAGTAAGGTATATG
Organism: uncultured Candidatus Saccharibacteria bacterium; assembly: GCA_964561655.1. Taxonomy (GTDB): domain Bacteria; phylum Patescibacteriota; class Doudnabacteria; order UBA920; family UBA920; genus CAZLQG01. Next base: position 4,185 of record CAZLQG010000039.1, read on the forward strand.
CCCTGAAAGATGCGGGTTTTAATTTTTTAATCAAAGAGAAAAATTTTTTTAAACATTCGTTCCAATTTTTGCAGATATATACAACTAGGCTAAGTTTTTATTTGGAAGTTTTAATAATATTAGTTGCGATATTTGTATCCTTAAATCTATAACTTAAATCCCACATCTAATTTATGGCTCGACAACAAGTTACCGGCGAAAGACATTGGTACGTTTTGCATACTTATAGCGGTTACGAAGACAGCGTTGCTTGGAATTTAAAGCAGCGTATTGAGTCTATGGGTATGCAGGATAAAATTTTTGACGCTATTGTACCAAAAGAAAAAAAGATCAAGATTCGCGACGGTAAAAGAACCACTGTAGAAGAAAAAATTTTCCCAGGCTATGTGCTGGTGGATATGATAGTTACCGATGACTCCTGGTATGTGGTAAGAAACACGCCAAACGTTACAGGGTTCGTAGGCAGCGGAACTGTTCCGACGCCGATTGACCCGGAAGAGTGGAAGTATCTGCAAAAGCGCATGGGCGCGGAAGAGCCCAAGTTCAAGTTTGACATCAACCCCGGAGAACTGGTGAGGATTACCGACGGGCCGTTTAAGGATTACGAAGGCAAAGTCGGGGAAGTGGACGAGAGCAAGGGTAAGGTTAAAATTATGGTTACTATTTTCGGCCGGGAAACCCCGGTGGAATTGGATTTTTTGCAAGTAAAAAAGATTTAAAAATATGAAAGAACAAAGGGAAGGACAAAGTGAAATTCCATCTTTGCCAACATCGGAACAAAAGAAGCTTGCTGAAAGCTGTGGAGTAAGAGTTAAGGTGAAATTAACAGATGGTAGAGTTGGTGTAATTGAACGTATGGATAAGAAAGGCTGTTTTCAT
>CAZLQG010000040.1:0-1956 GCA_964561655.1 uncultured Candidatus Saccharibacteria bacterium
GCTTTGGCCAGTCTTTATAATTGGTACACTAATAATATGGAAAAAATCGAAAAAACTAAGCTTTTTTTCGACGCATAATGTTATGGCCAGCATTGACTGTCTTAAAAATAAATCCAGAGACATACGCCGGCTGCTTTTGAAAACCGCTTACAAAGCGCATTCGGGGCATATTGGTTCTTCCCTGTCCACGGTGGAAATTATTGCCGCACTGTATTTTGAGATTTTAAATATAAATCCGAAAAAACCGAACTGGCCCCAGCGGGATATTTTTATTTTAAGCAAAGGGCACGGCTGTTTGGGCTATTACGCGGCTTTGGCTATGAAAGGTTTTTTTCCGAAAGCTTTGCTCAACAGATTATTTAAGGATAATACTTTAATTTCCGCGCATCCTACCACCGGAACAATTCCCGGCATAGAATTCAGCACCGGCTCTTTGGGCCATGGTCTTAGTGCTGGGGCGGGCATGGCTTATGGGTTTAAAACGACAAATAGAGAAAACCAAGTGGTGGTAATGATAAGCGACGGCGAGTGCGATGAAGGCGCAGCCTGGGAAGCGGCAATGTCAGCTGCTCATTTAAAGCTAAACAGTTTGGTCGCCGTTGTTGATTACAATAAAAAACAGGCCTTTGGCACGACCGAGGAGGTTATGTCATTAGAGCCGTTTGCCAAAAAATGGCAAGCTTTTGGCTGGAAAGTTATAGAAATAAACGGGCATGATATCAGTCAAATTTTGAAAGCCTTTGCCAAAGCCAAAATTTCCAAAGACAAGCCCACCGCAATCATTGCCCACACGGTTAAAGGTAAGGGCGTGGATTTTATGGAAAATACCATTGAATGGCATTATTTAAATTTGGACGAAGAAAAGTACACCAGGGCCATAAATCAATTATAGTCATCTATGAGGAAGACCTTTATTAAAACTTTATTAAAGGAAGCAAAAGAAGATACGGATATTTTTTTAATAACCGGCGATTTAGGCTTTATGGCTTTGGAGGAATTTCGGGATTTGGGGTCCAAGCAGTTTTTAAACATCGGCGTGGCAGAGCAGAACATGATAGCTTTTGCCGCAGGCCTGGCTTTAACCGGCAAAAAAGTTTACACCTATTCCATTGTGCCTTTTATTACCATGCGGCCGTTTGAATTCGTTAGGAACGACATCTGTTACCATAATTTGGACGTAACTTTGGTTGGGCCGGGCGCGGGCTTTTCTTACAGTTATAACGGCCCTACGCATTATGGTCTTGAAGACATCAGTGTGATGCGCTCTTTGCCGAATATGGTGGTGGTCTGTCCGGGCGACCCGGTGGAAGTAAAAAATGCCACGCTGGCTTCGCTTAAGCGCAAAGGGCCAATGTATATCCGTCTGGGCAAGGCAGGCGAACCGGTCTTGCACAAAAAAGGGATGAACTTTAAGCTGGGCAAGGCTTTTGAAATGCAGAAAGGCAAAGATATTACTTTAATTGCGACTGGAAATATTTTGCAAAATACAGCAGAAGCGGGAAGAGAGCTGAAAAAGCAGGGAATTGACGCCAGGGTTTTAAGCATGCACACAATTAAGCCAATAGATAGGGTGGCCATTTTAAAAGCGGCCAAAGAAACGAAAAATATTATTACCATAGAAGAACACAGCATAATCGGCGGGCTGGGCAGCGCGGTGGCGGAAGTTTTGGCAGAAAATAATCAAAGCATAAAATTTAAGCGTTTGGGAGTGACGGATGTGTATCCTAAAGTAATCGGCAGCCAAAAATTCCTGCGGGGCATGTATAGTCTTTCCGTGGAAAAGATTGTGGCTGAAGCAAAAAAGACTTTAAAAAAATAATTTTTTTGGCAAAAAGAAAAAGCGATTGTGTCAGGTTTATTGTCGTCAGAAGTTAAAGGCGTCAAAGTCCAAAAGATTTATTTTTTCGGGCTTTTTTGATAGAATATATTGAGTTAGCCTAACGAATTGAGGTTTAA
>CAZLQG010000040.1:2056-4959 GCA_964561655.1 uncultured Candidatus Saccharibacteria bacterium
TTTTCGGGCTTTTTTGATAGAATATATTGAGTTAGCCTAACGAATTGAGGTTTAAATCAAATGGATTCAGAGAAAAATCGAAAAGGCAATATTACCTTTATTATTTTTACTTATAACGACGGTTATAGGGTAGAGTATTCCATTCGCAATCTTAAGCCTTTCGGGGAAGTGATTGTTTCCGATCAGGAAAGTACGGACAATACAGTGGAAATAGCCAACAAATTAAGCGTTCGGGTGGCGTCGCGCAAAGCTACAGGCAAGCCGTTTATTGAAACCCAGGAACTTTTGGACACGGTTGAAGGTTTGGCTACCAACGATTGGATTTACTGGGGTTTTGTAGATAACATTTTGCCCAAGACTTTGCTGGAAAAAATGGTGAAGATATCGCATCAGGATAAATACAAGCACGTTTTTATTCCCATTTATACGTACCTGTGGGGCGATACCAAAAATGTTTACGTCAAAGCCGCGTACGGCTGTTTTTGGAAAAAAGGCATGATGGATTTTAGGCAGAACCGTATCCACAACATGGGCAAATTTTTGGGCAAAAAAGAAGAAGAGCTCCGGCTACCCATGAAACCTAAATATGCGATGAGGCATTTTAGCCTTTATGACATGAATAAATTTTTGTCCTCGCATTGGCGCTACGCGCAAACCGAAGCCGAGCAAAAATACCGCGACGGCAAGCGTTTGGGTTTTGTGTATTTGTTTGGCAGCATGGCTCGCTATTTTTGGATTTTTTGGGGAGGAATAAAGGCGGGCACGCGCGGCCTTTTGGTTTCGCTGCTTTATTCTTTTTTTAGGCTGATGATGTGCGTAAGGCTGTATGAATTGGAGCATGGCTGGACTTTAGAGAGCATAGAAGCGGAATATGCCAAGGAAAAAAAGAAGTTAGTGGAGGAAATAGAGGCAAAGTAGAGTTTTGGGCTTTGGCTGCAGACTTTTTTGACACTGAATCAGTAAATGCATTTTAATGGTAAATGGCAAAATCAAGATCGCTTTTGTAAAATTTTCCGGCATGGCGGCCGGAGGTTCGGAAAAGTTTTTGCAGGTAATCGCGGCCAATTTGCCCAAAGACCGTTTTGAGGTGGATTTTTTTTATTGCGACGCCGCGCCGTACATTGGTTCGGACTATAAAGTTTTAGATACCGATCCCAACCGCATCAAGTATGTACAAGAGCACGGCGTCAATTTCAGGTTAAAGCCAAGGATATCACCACGCCCTACCACAAATGGGTGGACACCGATTTTTGGGAATATTTTGACGAAGAGAAGTATGTCCTAATCCAGACCGCTAGGTCGGGACACAAGGAATACCCGTTTTATAAAATCAAGCGAACGCCGATTGTGGATTCTTTGCACCTTTCCGCAGGCGTGGACAATCAATATAACATTGCCCGCGTAATGCATCTCTGCCGGTGGAGCGCAGACAAATGGGTAAAAAAAGGCGGCGACGCCTCGCGCGTGGTAATTGTTTCGCATCCCATTGCCGAGCCACAGGAGCGCAGGGGCGATTTACGAAAAGAGCTGGGTTTAAAGAATAAATTTGTTTACGGGTTTCATCAGCGCCCGCATGACAGCATTTTTTCACCGATTCCTTTGGCGGCCTATAAGCGATTTGAAAACGAGGAAACGGCGTTTGTGCTTTTGGGCGGGGGACAGCTTTATCGTAAGCAAGCAAAAGAACTGGACATAAAAGAGATTTATTTTTTGGAGCCTACTGGCGACATAGAAAGAGTATACCAATTTCTAAGGACGTTGGACGTGTACGCGCATGGCAGAAAAGACGGCGAGATTAACTCCCAGGCCATGGCCGAAGCCATGTATTTTGGCCTTCCCATAGTCAGTCATATCTCGCAGTTTAACAACGGACATATAGAATGCGTAGGGCAGGCCGGCAGGGTAGTGGAAAATGTTTATCAGTACACCGAAGAATTAAAAAAATTAAAAATTGATCAAGAATATTATCTCTACCGGTCGGACGAGGCAAAGAAAAGATTTGCGGAAAAGTACGAACTTCACAGTCAAATCAGGCATATCGCAAACATTTACGAAGAAGTAGTAAAGAATCCTTTTCCTTACGAGTTTAAAAGGATAATGTCCATGTTGCATTACAGCCAGAATTTAAGGCTGTGGGCCGCGGAAATTTATTATTTTTTGAAATTTAAGATTTTAAAAAAAGCCGGATGATGTTTTATATTTACACGGAAAATTTTTTTTGGAGCGGGAGGCTAAAAAGTTTTATAAAAAAGATTCTTGGCCGGAAGAGCCGTGGGCCTTGGGGCGTGTTTGAAAGTTTAACTAAGGGCCTTAAGGAATTGAATATTGATTATTGCGTAGATTCAAATTTTTCCGTGGAGACTGTTGTGGTTTGCGTTTTAAGCGGGCTTAAGACTTTAGCCTGGGCAATTGAACAAAAAAGACAGGGGAAAATTAAAAAAATTATTGCCGGCCCGAATTTGATTGTATTGCCTAAAAAAAACGGCGTACTTTCAAGCCACTTCATTGACAAAATTATAGTGCCGAGCGAATGGGTAAAACAGAGCTATTTGGAAAACGCGCCAGAACTTGAAAAGAAAATTTTTTCTTGGCTGGCTGGCGTGGAGATCCCCTTACTATTTAATAAACCTAAAACTATAGACTTTTTGATTTATAATAAAATAGGGCAAGCCAGTCTGATCCGAGACATCAAAAAGCATCTTGCTTTCCAAAATTTTACCAGTGAAGTTATAGAATACGGAAAATACCGGCGGGCGGATTATTTTAGTCTGCTTGAGAATTCCAAGTATGTAATTTATCTTTCAAAGTCGGAAAGCCAGGGCCTTGCCATGTTTGAGGCCTGGGCAAGGAACGTGCCCACTTTGGTTTGGGAAAGAGGATTTTTTGAATACAAAGGATATCGT
>CAZLQG010000041.1:0-4710 GCA_964561655.1 uncultured Candidatus Saccharibacteria bacterium
GACGCTTTAGATAATTTTCATTTAAAAGAGTCTAAAAAACTAGAGACTTTTTTAAATTCTCAGATTCATAAAACTAAAAAAGCAGAAGATTTATTAGATATTCCAAAACAAAATTTAACTGGACAGGAACAATGATAGGCGCTTATCATAAGGATAAAATGATAAGTGGTGAAGCGCTGTCGGAAGGACAAGTGATTATTGCGCTTAAAGAGGACGGCTTCCGCTGTAACGGCATAAGTGCGGTTCGAGCAAGTCTTAAAAGCAAATTCGGCGAGTGGTGGAAGAATTCAGATGCTGAAAGAAGCGTCAAAGCCGCGGCAACGCCTTCGGTGCTCTATGATGTTTTTCTTAACACTATTCACGGCTGGTTCGCTGCGGACTTTAAGCCGGAAATCACCATGCACGCCATTGTGCATCTGTCCGGCGGAAGCTTGAAAGAAAAGCTGGCAAAAGACATTCTTTTTCCCCGCGGGCTTTCCGCAGAGTTAAATGATTTATGGGAGCCACCGGAAATTATGAGGCAATGCGCCGAGTGGAGAAACATAAGCGACGAAGAATTTTACGAAGCCTGGAACGGCGGGCAAGGCATGCTGGTTATTATAGATGAAAAAGATGCTTACAATTTTATAAAAAGAGCTGAAGATTTTGGAATAAAAGCCAAAGTTGCCGGTAAGATAATAAAAGAAAGTAAGCCGCAAGTTTCCATAAAATCAGGGCTGACAAAAGGAAAAGAGATAATTTACCATAATTAATGTCATCCTGAGCGAAGTCGAAGGATCTCTTATATGTTGATTATTCTCGGACAAGGGATTTCTCCACTCCGGTCGAAATGACAAAAATCTTATGGACAAACAAACTATTGAACAAAACATAAACCGCGTACTAAAAGAAACCGACTTTAAAAACATTGGCGAGCGGAAAAAAGGCAAAGTACGCGACATTTATATTCAGGATGATAAACTGATACTTGTCTCCACGGACAGACATTCTTCGTTCGACAGAATTATTGCCCACATTCCTTTTAAAGGGCAGGTCTTAACCCAAATCAGCCGCTGGTGGTTTGAACAGACAGAGGATATTATCCAAAATCATGTGCTTGATGTTCCCGACCCTAATGTCGTGGTGGCAAAAAAATGCAAAGTCATTCCTTTGGAAATGGTTGTGAGAGGCTATATTACCGGCGTCACCGGGACCGCGCTTTGGACCAATTACCAAAAAGGCCAGCGTGATTTTGGCGGTTTTACCCTGCCGGACAGCATGAAGAAAAACCAAAAACTGGAAGAACCCGTTCTTACCCCGACCACCAAATCCGACGAGCACGACCGGCCGGTTACGCCAAAGGAGATTGTTGATGAAAAAATAGTAGAACCCGATCTTTGGGAAAAGCTCTCCAAAACCGCAATTGCCTTATTTAAACGCGGCCAGGAAGTAGCGGCAAAAAAGGGGTTAATTTTAGTGGATACTAAATATGAATTTGGGTTAGATGATGGGGGTAATTTGACCCTGATTGACGAAATTCATACACCCGATTCTTCCAGGTACTGGAAGTTAGATACATACCAAGCAAGATTTGACGAAGGCAAAGAACCGGAATATTTTGACAAAGAATTCCTAAGGCTTTGGTTTAAAGAAAACTGCGACCCTTACAACGACCCCGTTTTGCCCGAAGCCCCCGCGGAAATGGTAACCGAGCTTGCCAGCCGCTATATCCAAATTTACGAGCAAGTTACCGACGAAAAATTTGAGACGGATTTAGAAACGCCAATTACCGACCGTATTGCAAAAAATTTAGAAAAATATCATATTTAAACCATGCAACCACTAGAAGCAATCTCCCCAATTGACGGCCGTTACAATAAAACTGCAAACCCGCTTGCCAAATATTTCAGCGAGCAGGGTTTAATGCGCTATCGCGTAATAGTGGAAGGTGAATACTTAATCGCGCTATCCGATGCAAAACTAATGCGCAGGCTTTCTCCTAAAGAAAAAAATATAATTAGAAAACTTTATAGTTTATCAAACCACGACGCGCAAATTATTTCCGATATTGAACTTAAAGGCTACAAGAACATTAAAGCTACGGATCATGATGTTAAAGCCGTAGAATATTATTTAAAGGACAAACTTGGGAGCACCAGCTTAAAAAACGTCTTGGAATGGATTCACTTTGGCCTGACAAGCGAGGATGTCAACAACCTCTCTTATGCGATGATGCTAAGGGATGGGACTACCAATGTAATAATTCCCAAAATAGAAAAAATCCTGAAATCTTTAAATCAAAAAGTCAACCAATCAAAAAATGTTCCAATGCTGGCCAGAACTCACGGCCAGCCCGCTTCCCCGACCACCTTTAACAAAGAATTTAAAGTTTTTTACGAAAGGATAAACAGGCAGCTGAACCAACTGAAGTCGATGTCGATTTTGGCCAAACTCAATGGCGCCACGGGCAACTACAACGCGCACGTTGCTGCCTTTCCTAAAATTGATTGGATTAAGTTTAGCCAACGATTTATCGTAAATCTAAATTCCTCCCCTTACGAAAGGGAGGTCAGGAGGGGTAAAAAACTAAGCACTAAGCACTTAGCACTTAGCACTAATTTATTTACAACCCAAATCGAACCCCACGACTCTTACATTGAAATATTCGATTGCCTGCGCCGCATCAATACCATTTTGGTTGACTTAAACCAGGACATTTGGCGCTATATTAGCGATGAATGGATAGTGCAAAAGCCAGTCGCTGGCACCATTGGCAGTTCCACCATGCCGCATAAAATCAACCCAATTAAATTTGAAAACAGCGAAGGCAATTTAGGCATGGCCAACGCTATGTTTGAATATTTCGCGCGCAAGCTCCCCATTTCCCGTTTGCAAAGAGATTTGTCCGACTCCACAGTGCAAAGAAATTTTGGCTCTGCGCTATCCTACAGCTTAATAGGCTATGAATATCTGCTCAAAGGCCTTACCCGCATCACCGTCAACAAAACTAAAATGATTGATATCTTAAACAGCCACCCCGAAGTCTTAGCCGAAGCCATACAAACGATACTAAGAAGAGAAGGCGCGAAAATGCCTTACGAACAATTAAAAGAACTCACCCGCGGCAAGCACGTCACGCTAAAGGATATTCATCAATTCATAGATAAACTCGATGTTGATGCAAAAATAAAAAAAGAGCTCAAAAAAATCACTCCGCAAAATTACATAGGCCTTGCAAACAAACTTGCTAAGATGAAATAAACGAAATTGCGAGCCGCCCGAAGGGTGGCGCGGCAATCTAATTACATTGTCATTCCCGCGTAGGCGGGAATCCAGTATCTAGATTCCGAATAACCCTGCGCTATCGCTCCGTGGCTTCCGGAATGACATTTTAGAAAAATTAATTCGTTCCGCTCGCAATTTACGTTAAATATCCCGTTCCGATAAGTCGGAACGGGATATTTTAAATTACAAAGTCAACCATACACTACTACCCCTATTGCCACAGCCGCGTCCATAATAATCCACAAAATGTTAGCAAATATAATAGGCTTGTCCTTATGCGCTATGCCGTACAATAGCCAAACTGTGGCGCTGAAAGTATAAGCCACCCAGGAAATAAGAGAAACTCCGCTCGCGTCTTTGCCTATCCAAACCTCGGTAACTTGCGGAATGGTAAACAGCGGCCCTAAAAAACTAATTACATAAATTGCCTTGTCCAAAAAGTTCTTCCAAGGGTTGGAGCTTGGCAGTGTTTCTAAATTCTGATGAACCCTTTTTCTTTTATGAAGATGGTGAAGGGCCTGGTTTGCTTGCGGCATACAAAAATTTAATACGTATTTAAATACCTGCTCTTATTTTAGCATAAAAAACGATAAACAAAATATACCTATGGATATAGGTATATTTTTTGATGATAAACTCCCTGCTGTCCTATCTCTTTTTCTTGGGTCTCTTGGGAGTCGGCCAGTCGCGGATCATGATGCCGCGGCTCACCCTTTTTACCAGCACTTTTTGCTTTTCTTTCCAGCCCAGACTATTTAGCACGCTTATTGGGAAAGTCACGCCCAAGGAATAGTTACCGATTTTGGAAATTTTGCGGATAGTTTGGTTTTTTGGTTTCCTTTTTGCCATAAAATTAATTTTAGTACTTACCAATATACCTATATTTTAGCATATAAAAAAATAAACGCGCTATTGATAAAATCGCCCAAAAATGATAATATAATCTAGGCAATTTAATAAAAAATCGTTCGGGAGTAGCCCCGACGATTCTGTCGGGGTCCCGACCTTCGACACTTCGTCGGAGCGTCGGGACTCAGTAAAACAAAAACCAATGCCTTTTGTATACATACTCCAAAGTTTGCGGGATAATAGGTATTACATTGGAAGCACAATAGACCCATACAAAGATTCATCCATCATTGAAATGGGCATACACCATCAACTAAACGTATGAGACCGATGAGACTGATGTTCCAGCAAGAATACGCAACTTTAGGTGAAGCGAGAAAAATTGAGAACAAACTAAAAAAATTTAAGAGAAAGGATTTTATAAAAAAAATAATTAAAGATAGGTACATTAAAATAAAACCGTAGTTATATCATTCGGGAGTAGCTCAGCGGTAGAGCAATCGGCTGTTAACCGATTGGCCGTGGGTTCGAATCCCACCTCCCGAGCCATAACAAAAGGCATCACCTGTGTGGTGTCTTTTGTTATTGATTTGATAG
>CAZLQG010000042.1:0-3867 GCA_964561655.1 uncultured Candidatus Saccharibacteria bacterium
CTTTGCTGCTGATTTGCTTCATCTCCCTGCTCTTCTACTACGCCTTCAGAATACAAAGGTACAAACCAGAAATTCTCGACTTTACCGGAAAAACCATATTCAAATCTCGCAGAAAGCCTTTCTGCCGACTGAACCATAAGGTTAATATTTTCCAGTTCTTCCAATTTTGCCAGGCGATGTCTTGCTGCTTCGTCTTCTTCAATTTCTTCCTCGGCCACAGCCACGTCGCCGTCTGGCTCCAAAAGCTCACCTACCCCTAAACGCTCTTTTTGCAACTCCAGATAATCTTGAAAATTCCGCTTAATTTCCGTAAGCAGCGTTTGCTCAAAATTATTTCCTGCTTCTTCCATTCGTTCCTGTTCTGACAGTTCCAAAGCCAGCTCCTTTGGCCTGATTTCTGAAGCTTTTTTTAATTTTTCAGCCATAACCATTATCTGTTCAAATAAGTAATCGCCAGCTGTAATACCGTGGCAAAAACCACCCAAAGCAAATACGGGATGTTTACAAGCGCCACCCATTTAGCATGCGGATAAATGGCAAACATCAGCCAAATTAAAGTTCCCAGTACCAGCAAAATGTCTAACGCGGCCAAATAATTATTTTTCAGGCCAAACTGGATGGGAGTAAAAGCAAGGTTGAAAATGACGTTTAAAATAAAAGGAAGAATAACAATAAAGGTGATTCTTTTATTGACGTACAAGTAGCCGACATAACTAAAAGAAATGATGATGATGACATACAACGCCGTCCACACGGGCCCAAACAACCAGGAAGGCGGCGCCCAGGAAGGCTTAATGAGGTTTTGATACCAAGAGTAGTTTTGCATATAACTTATTTTAACATATTTAAACTAAAATTTAGACAATATTAAAAATCTGCTTTTACAAGAGCACCGGATTTAGCTATTATACGGCAGTAAAGGAGGTCCCATGTTGGACTTTGAAAGGTTCCGACGGGTACACAAACCCGTCAACTGGTTCACGTGTTCTCTCGGCATCGTGCTTGGCGCAACTGTGGTGCTCGTGGCCGCGATGATCCCTGTCACTAAGCTGATGCCGGTATACCTGCTGACAGTATCAACAGCGCTGGGGATAGTGTATGTTCTCGGAGTCCACGCCCGCTATAGAGTCGTCTTCAAAGGCGGCGTGCCGTGGCCACCCGACTCGAAGATGATATCGCCAGGAAACTACTGGCGGGTAACGAGGCACTACTTTTGGCGTTTCGCCACTTCTTTAGGGACTACCTTCGCCATCTTCTTGGCGATGTATCTCATCGTATGATGCCGGCGAGACCACCAAACGCCGGCGCGTACTGCTCGCGCCGGCTTCCCTTTTTTAACTAAAAAAACCTGCCGGTGTGCGGCAGGTTTGTTTTTTGTAATTGATTTATTTATAGACTTTTCAATATATAAATCTGTGGCATTTGTGCCAATTTGTGTATCTGTAAACTAGAACCCTTCGTAATCATGCATGGTGAGCTGGGCTTCAATTTTTTTAATAACTTCAATAACCACGGCCACGACGATTAAAAGGCCGGTGCCGCCAATGGTTAAGGCCTGCGTACCCGTGATCCCTTGCATAAACAAAGGCAGGACGGCGATTACCGCCAAAAAGAACGCGCCGGCTAAAGTAATGCGGTTAAGCACGGTACTTAAAAAGTCCGCAGTCTGCGCGCCGGGTCTGAGCCCCGGAATAAATCCGCCGTTCTTTTGCACGTTCTCCGCAATCTCCTGCGGGTTAAACACCACGGCGGTATAAAAATAAGTAAAGGCCATGACCATAATAAAATAAACGGCGCCATAAAACCAGCCCTGGGTATTGAACAAATCAATAATTTTTTGCGCGTTGTTGGCCAAAAACGCACTCTTGGCGTTTACAAAAAACTGCGCCACCATGGCCGGAAATAGCATCATGGAAATAGCAAAGATAATGGGAATCACGCCCGCCTGGTTGAGGCGCAAAGGCAGGTGAGTATCCACGCCGCCGGTAAGCTTGTTGCCGCGCACGCGTTTAGCGTAAGCGATAGGTATGTTTCTTTGCGCCTCGGTTACCAAAACCACGCCGGCTACAACAATGAGGATTACCGCCAAAAATCCAAGCACCGTAGGCAGCTTAGTCGGGTCATACCAGTCGCGCAAAAAACCAATGTTGGCCGGAATCTGGGCCACAATGCCGGCAAAAATTATTAAAGAAATACCGTTGCCGATGTCGTACTCGGACATGATTTCCCCTATCCACATAAGTAACATGGTGCCTGCGGTAATGGAAAGCAAGGTCACAAACCACTGAAAAGGCGTAAAGCCGCCTAAAATTCCCCCGGCGCCCTGGCTCTGCAAAAGCCGGATAGTACCAAAAGCCTGCAAAGGCGTCAGCGCAATTGTCATATAGCGGGTGTACTGGTTTATTTGAGTCCTGCCGGCTTCTCCGCCCTCTTTGGAAAGTTCGGCCAAAGAAGGAACGATTATGGTTAAAAGCTGCATAATGATGGAAGCCGTAATGTAAGGACCCACGCCGGCCATGGCAATGGAAAAATTGGAAAGGCCGCCGCCGGAAAAAATATTCAAAAGCCCAAAGAACTGGCTCTGCTGGAAAAACGCGCGCAAATTAGTGGTGTCTATGCCGGGAATAGGCACATGGGCCAAAACTCTGGTTAAAAGCAAAAGGCCCAGCACAATAAAAATTTTATTGCGCAGGTCCTTAGTTTTCCAAATTAATAAAAGTTTGTTCATTACTTTTAACGTTTAGTAGGTAGCGATTAGCGTTTAACACCTATAGCTACTTGCTGCTAACTAAATGCTACTTACTAAAAACTTTGCCGCCAGCAGCTTCTGCCGCTTTTTTAACCGATTCCGACACAGGTACGGCAAGGTTCAGCTTCTTTTTGATTTCGCCTTTTAAAATTTTGACTTTAAGCGCGCCTCTTTTTACCAAGCCCTTTTCCTTAAGCGACGCTAAATTAACAGTATCACCGTCATTAAAAACATTCAACTTCTCCGCACTTAAGACCGCGGGTTTTTGGTACAAAGATTTAAAGCCCCTGCTTTTAGGCAATTGCCTAATTAGCGGCTGACGACCGCCTTCAAAACGCGCCGGAAGCTTACTGTGGCCGGTTCTGGCCTTTTGCCCCTTTGCTCCCCTGGTGGAAAATTTGCCGTGGCCGCTGCCGAAACCTCTTCCTACTACCTTACGCCGATGGGTTGACTTAGGATGTCTTTTTAATTGGTGAAGTTTTAACATAATAAAATTAAAAATTTAAAGCTAAAAATGTAAAATATTGGCGTTTTTACTCCGCAAAAACTCTTTTATTTTAAATTTTACGCTTTGCGTTTTGCGCTTGTTTATTTTCTCAACGCTCTCATCTCTTCCTTATTTTTTAATCTCTTAAAAGCCGCGAAAACCGCTTTGACGTTATTCACCTTATTGTTGCTGCCGTACATCTTGCTCACGATATCCTTAACGCCCGCCAGCTCCATCACGCTTCTTATGGCCCCGCCGGCAATAACGCCGGTGCCGGGCTTTGCGGGCCTAAGCATAATTTTACTGGATTTATATTTAATGTTAACCTCGTGCGGAATGCTTGCCCCCACCAGCGGCAGATTAATAATGTTCTTTTTGGCCTGGTTCACCGCTTTTTCCACGCTGGTTGAAACATCGGCGCCTTTCTTAAGGCCCATGCCGACCTTGCCGTTTCTGTTGCCAATGACAACAAGAGCCCGAAAGCGCATTCTTTTGCCGCCGGCAACCACGCGCGTCACCCTTTTAACTTCCACAAGCTTTTGGTCGTATTCGCTCTTTTCCCTGGGAGCGCGGCCCCTATTTGATTTTCTTGGTCTTCAATTTAAAACGCCTATAGAAAGAAAAGATGGGA
>CAZLQG010000043.1:0-3836 GCA_964561655.1 uncultured Candidatus Saccharibacteria bacterium
AAATCGGAAATCAGGATATTTGGCAGAGTCATCCATGGACAGCATTATGGGAAGAAGCTTGGGTTTCCCACAGCGAATTTGGACAGGCGAGAGTATGTCAAGCAGAAGAAGAAAATCAAATTTGGCGTTTGGGCGGGCATTGCAAGGTTAAAGGTTCAAGGTTTAAAGTTTAAAGTTTATCTCGCGGGGATAGTAATTGGACCAAAGGATAAAAGAGGATTGCCTAGAATAGAAGCGCACTTGATTGGTTTTAAAGGAAACCTTTATGGCAAAAAATTGCAGCTCAGATTGCAAAAATACCTTAGGCCGTATAAAAAATTTAAGGACGTAGGGCAATTAAAAAAACAGATTGCGAGAGATATTAATAGTATTAAAAGATTAAAAATTAAATAGAAACAAATCAAAATTAAACAAAATTAAAAATCAAAGACAATAAATTTTGTTCACTTTTGGTCAATCTTGGTCAATTTCGTTCAATTAAATTTATGAATAAAAAAAAGTCCGGACCTTTGATAGTATTTTTGGCCTCTCTTCTCTGGGCGGGAGACGGGCCTTTTAGAAAACCGCTTTTAGTTGGTGGGCTTACCGCCGGTTTTATTTCTTTTTTAGAGCATATTTTCAACACTCTGGCTGCTCTGCCGGGCCTTATCCGGCATCGCGCCCAATTTAAAACTGTCTCGTGGAAACAGTGGCTCGGGCTAATTTACATTGGCGCTGGCGCTTCAGCACTTGGGGCTTTAATGTTCGTAAAAGGCGCGGTGGCCATGGATTATAATTTTACCGTGGCCGCGCTTCTGCAAAAACTCCAGCCGATTTTTGCCATACTTTTGGCGGTAATTTTTTTAAAGGAAAAGTTAAGCCGTAGGTTTTGGTTGCTTGCTTTACCGGCCATTTTTGGAGCTTATTTGGTTACTTTTGGGTTTGTGTCTCCTTTAGGACTTTGGCAAACAGGCGGACAGGCTATTGGCCTAAAAGGGCCTCTTATGGCTGTACTTGCCGCGGTTTTATGGGCTGGCGGCACGGTGGTCGGCCGGGCCCTTTTGAAAGATTTAAATTTACAATTTGTCAATGCTTTAAGGTTCATTTTTGGCCTGTTGTTTTTATTTGGTTACGTTGTTTTAGTGGAAAGCATGCAGTTTTCTATAATGACCCCGATGTTCTGGCGCAACACGTTTATTATTGCCATGCTTACCGGGTTTTTTGCGCTCCTGCTTTATTATTACGGCCTTAAAAGCACCAAAGCCTCGGTGGCAACCTTGATGGAGCTTGGTTATCCTTTGGCTTTGTCTGCGGTAAATTGGAAATTTTTAGGCATTGCCCTAAGCGCTTGGCAGATTATCGGCGCCTTGGTACTTTTAGCGTCAGTTACGTTGATGGTGTTGTATGGTGAGGCTAACCGGCAAAATTTAGATACTAACATTACTCCCAAAATGGAATCCTCGGGAGTTTAAAAATAATTAAAATTTATAGTGATAATGACTAACCCATTTGAGACCGCAAAGGCCCAATTGGATGCGGCTGCAAAAATTGCTAAATTAGACCAAAAGAGAACTGAACGGCTAAAAGTTCCAGACCGGTATGTGGAAGTTAGTATTCCGGTAGAAATGGATGATGGCAGCCAAAAAATCTTCCAGGGTTTTAGAAGCCAGCACAATAACGCTCGGGGGCCTTACAAGGGCGGTATTCGTTATCATCATGAAGTATATTTAGACGAAGTTCGGGCTTTAAGTTTTTGGATGACTTTTAAAAACGCGGTGGTGGATGTGCCTTTTGGCGGCGGCAAGGGAGGAATTATTGTTAATCCTAAAGAATTATCCCAGATAGAATTGGAAAAACTTTCCCGCGGCTATGTGCAAAAAATGCACCGGGTTTTGGGTCCGGAAATAGACGTGCCCGCGCCTGACGTCAATACCAACGGTCAGATTATGGAGTGGATGGTGGACGAGTATAAAAATATTACGGGAAACAAAAAGTCTTTGGCTGTATTTACTGGAAAGCCTATAGAGAAAGGCGGTAGCGAGGGCAGAACTGAAGCTACAGGCTTTGGCGGGACTTATGTTTTGGAGGAAATAGTCAAGCGCAAAGTAGTTGATTTGCCGCAAAACGCCACTATCGCAGTGCAGGGTTTTGGCAACGTGGCTACGTACTTTGCCCAAGCAGCGGCGGATTTAGGCTTTAAAATTGTTGCTATGTCAGATTCTAAGGGCGGTATTTATAAAGAAGAGGGCTTGGATTTGAAAGCTTTGGCTGAGCATAAAAAACAGTTTGGGTCGGTCAAAGGTTTTGCGGGTTCAAAAGATATCACTAATAAAGAACTATTGGAATTGCCGGTGGACGTGCTTGTTCCGGCGGCTTTGGAAAACGTATTGCACCAGCACAATGCGGAAAAAGTAAAAGCCAAACTTGTTTTGGAAATGGCAAACGGGCCAACCATCAGGGAAGCGGACGAAGTTTTTGAACAGCGGGGGATTGCGGTTATCCCCGACATTTTAGCGAATGCCGGAGGCGTAGCGGTAAGCTATTATGAATGGTATCAAAATATGCATAGCGAAAGATGGGATAAAGATAAAGTTTTAGATAAGCTAAAAAAGCAGATGGAAAAAGCTTTTGATAACGTGTTAAAAGTTAAAGAAAAATACAAATCCAGCTTTAGGAGCGCGGCTTACATTTTGGCCGCGGAGCGGATTATAGAAAAGATGAAATAGTATCATAAAAGTTATTAGTTAACTCAATGTATGACTGTATCATCATCGGCACGGGGAAGGCGGGCATGGCCGCAGCCGCCGGTGCCGCTCGCCACAAGCTAAAAACTTTGGTAATAAGCAAAGAAAGAAACAGCGCCGAAGAAATGTCGGACGAGTTTTTAGAGTTTAAAGATAATACCGAAGTAAGCGGGGTTGAAAAAAACATTGTGAGTTTTTCCGTGGAAGTAAAATCCGGAGAAGTTTATTATGCCAGAAGTATTATTATTGCCAGCGGGAAAGGCGGCAGCGAGTTTGAAAGTATTATTTCTGAAGACTTAAATGGGCGAATAAAAGTTGACGCCAATATGGCCACAAACGTGGAAGGCATATTCGCTATAGGCGGCGCTAATAATGCTTTGGACGGTGATAATTTAGTTAAAGCAGGCGAAGGCGCGAAAGCCGCGCTGGCAGTGACAGAGTATCTTAAAGAGCTTAAGTAAGCATTAAGATTGTGAATATTGGTGGCTCTAGCCGTGGCTAGAGTCTTTTTATTTTAATAAGATTGTCTGTCCGCCGAAGCCTTGGCGGAGGCCTTTCAAAATTGGGTTGACCCCGTTAGAGGCAAGTCGCCCCGGGGCGACTGAAGTCGTGCTGCCTTTCAGCAGCAGGGCGGCCTCTAACGGGGTTGACAATACCCGCGGAATTTTAGATAATATAGAGCCAGATTGATATTATTAAATTTTGAAAAAATCATGAAAAACCTCATAAAAAAGGCAGTTTTTGGAGGGATTATTGTCTCATTATTAAGTTTCGCCAGCCCTGTATTTGCTAGTACGCCTTTGTTTTCTGTAACCCAGGAAGGTTCTGGAGACAATGTCAGAATCACCATCTCAAACGCCAATTCGTATTCGCAGATTACGCTTTACAGAAGGCAGGGAACCCAGTTGTGGACCACCATCACTAATTTCGGACAGACAGATGGGGGCGGCTACTATTCTACTATGGTAAGTTTGGGCAGTGACGGAAGCAATAACCCGGTAGAGCAGTACGTTGTGGTGGGGGGGTTACAATCATCTACGGTTAGCACTTATCCTTATGGCGGCTGCAGCGGCTATAACTGTGGCAATTACGGAAATATAACTTTCAGCGAAA
>CAZLQG010000044.1:0-2284 GCA_964561655.1 uncultured Candidatus Saccharibacteria bacterium
CACTCTGGTTGAAAAAAACATCTATAAAATGAACAAGATAGTGGAAAAGCCGGCGGTGGGGAAAGCGCCTTCCAATTTAGCCGCGCATGGCGCTTATGTAATGACTCCCAGGCTGTTTGAGATATTAGCGCAGACCAAACCGGGCAAGGGAGGAGAAGTTTGGCTGGCTGACGCGATTAGTAAATTGGCTGAGGAAGAAGACGTTTATGCCGTGGAAATTGAGGACGCCAAATACTGCGATACCGGCAATAAGCTGGAATATTTAAAGACCGTGGTGGAATTTGGGCTAAAGCATGAAGAACTGAAAGATGAATTCGGGAAATTTTTAAAAGATTTAAAAATTTAATTTTAAAAGCGCAAAGTGAAAGACAAAAAGCGTAAAATTGCAGTTAAAAATTTGAAATTACAATTGGTTTTAAATTGCAATTTTTAGTTATTTGCTTTACGTTTTTAGCTTATAAAATATGAAAACCAAAAGAAAAAATTTTTCCGGAAAAATATTAATGGCGCTGGCGGCAGTTGCGTTTTTGTCTTTTTCCTGCGGTGGAGGCGGCGGTGGAGGCGGCGGCCAGAGAGTAACTTTAACTGTCTGGAAAACTTTTGAAGATAGCGCGAATTTGCAGCCCATTTTTGAAGCGTACAGGAAAATCAGGCCGAGTGTAGAAATTGTTTATACCAAAAAGAACGTGGAGACTTACGAACAGGATTTACTTAACGCGCTTGCTTCCGGCACAGGCCCTGACATTTTTTCCATCCATAATTCCTGGCTGCCAAAATATACGGACAAACTTGCTCCTGCCCCGGACGAGATTTGGGGATTTACGGAATATAAAAACGCTTTCGTGGACGTGGTGGTGAGCGACTTTACTCTGGCTGGAAAAATCTATGCCGCGCCCATGGCCGTGGATTCTTTGGCGCTTTATTATAATAAAGATTTAATGGGAACGGCCGGCATTGCCACGCCGCCTAAGACCTGGAATGAGCTTGGGGAAGACGTGCAAAAAATCAAACGCTCGGATTCCAAGGGGTATTTTACAAGAAGCGGCGTGGCAATAGGCACTAATTCCAACGTGAACCGCGCGGTGGATATTTTGTATTTGTTTATGCTCCAAAAAGGAGTGGTTCCTTTTAGCCAGTACGGCAATCCAAGCTTTGGAGAAAGCATAACCAGGAACGGGAATTATACGAACCCGGGGGCAGAGGCTTTGTCTTTTTACACTTCTTTTGCCTCGCCTTCAAGCCCGAACTACAATTGGAATTTAAGAAGCGATTATTCCGTGGATGCGTTTGCCAACGGCCGCGCCGCGTATTTGATCAGTTATTCCTATATGCGCGATACGATTCTGCAAAAAGCCCCGAACCTGAATTTTGACGTAGCGCCGGTGCCGCAGCCTAATTTAAGCGACTCTTCCGTTAATTTTGCCAATTACTGGGGTGAAGCGGTGAGCAAACAAAGCAAAAATGCTGACTACGCCTGGGATTTTGTTAAGTTTTTAACCAGCAAACAGGCTTTGGACATCTATTATGCGCAAACCAAGCAGCCTTCCTCACGGAAAGATTTGATTGAGCTGCAAATCAATGACCCCGAAATCGGCGTGTTCGCTCATGCTAACCTTACCGCCAAAGATTTTTACCGTCCTGACCAGGTCAAAATGGACAATATCTTCGGACAAATGATAGACAGCGTAATCTTGAACGGCTTTTCCGCGCAGGAAGCGCTCAGCCAAGCCCAGCAGCAGGCAGCGGCCTTGGTGAGAGAATAGCGAACGAGTGAATAGTTGAAAATTAATAGTTGAGAGCCACAATTAAAAACTTAAAGCTTTAAATTTTCAGTTGTGGTTATTAGTTCTAAATTATTAGCTTTAAGTTTAGTTTTATGGTATAATTGGTTTGAAATACCCTTACGATGTTGAAACCAAAAACTAAAGTTATAATTTTAGGAATTACAGTTGCTCTTTTTATTGCTTTGCCGTTGCTCAGTGAGGCGCGCGGACTGGTTCCCTGCGGCGGTTATGAGGATGACGGAGTTACCAGAGAAGCACCCTGCACTGTAGTGGATGTTTTCGTGCTTATTGCCCGCGTTACCAACTGGTTGATTATGGTTGCCGGCATTTACGCTGTGTTCCAGATTATCGCTGGCGCATGGTTTTTGGTCGCTTCCGTGGGCAGCGAAGAAACCATAACTAAACGCAAAAACCAGATAACCCAGGCGGTCGTAGGATTTGCTTTGGTGTTGTGCGCTTATATGTTCGTGAACACGGCTGTTAACATTCTCTTTTTAAGA
>CAZLQG010000045.1:0-2116 GCA_964561655.1 uncultured Candidatus Saccharibacteria bacterium
ATTACAACTTCCGGCATTGGTTCGCGCCTAAAAGAACTTACTAAAATCATGAATAAGGCTTTGGTGAAAGTCGCGGGCAAGCCCGCTTTGTCCTACATTTTGGAGAGTTATCCAAAAGATATGGAATTTGTGGTAACCGTAGGGTATTTAAAAGAACAGGTGATTGATTTTATCAAACAGAATTATCCGCAACTGAAAGTAACTTTTGCCGAGGTAGACAAGTTTGACGGTCCGGGCACGAGCATGGGGTATTCCATGCTGCAGGCTCGAAGATTTTTGCAATGTCCTTTCATCATCCATTGCAACGATACGCTGGTATTTGAACCCATACCCGATCCTTCCAAAGAAAATTGGAACGCGGGTACATACGGGCCTTCTACTAAGGCTTATACCTCGTTTAAAATCCTAAAGGACGGTTACATTAGCAAAATCGCGGATAAGGGCGCGGCAGATTACGACCTTTTGCATATTGGTTTTGTGGGGGTCAAGGATTTTGGATTATTTTGGGAAAGTTTGGAATATTTGTATAATAAAGACCCAAATGATGGCGTCTTGAACGATACCCGGACTATGAATGTTATGATAGACAAAGGCGCTAAATTCAAACCGGTGGAATACAAATTGTGGCTGGACATTGGAAATTTAGAGGCGCTTAAGGAAACCGAAGATTATTTGTTAAAACATCCGGAAATAATTAAGGCTCAAAACATATGAAGTCAAAGCCGGGCTATAAAGTCCTCATCACCACCTCGGGAGTAGGTCAGAGGCTGGGCGAATTGACTAAATATACCAACCAGTCTTTGGTGCGGCTTTTGAAAAAGCCGATTCTTTCCCATATTGTGGAAAGCTATCCCAAGGATATTGAGATTGTAGTGACTTTGGGCTATTTTGGGAATTTGGTGAGAGAATTTTTAAAATTGGCTTACCCCGAAAGAAAATTTACCTTCGTGGAGGTGGATAAATATCAGGGCGAAGGTTCTTCCCAGGGTTATTCCATGCTTCAGGCAAAAAAATATTTGCAGTGCCCGTTTATTTTTCACGCCGGCGATACAGTGGTAATGGAAAAAATTCCAACTCCCTTGGAGAAAAATTGGTGCGGAGGCTTTAAAGGTGTTGCCAGCGATGACTACGCTTCTTTTATTGAGCTGGATGACAAAGTTTTGGGTTTTAACTGGAAAGGCGCCGCAGATTTTGACTATTTGTATATTGGCCTGGCGGGTATAAAGGATTATGAAAAATTTTGGCAAGCGCTTTTTAAGGTTTATAAAGAAAATCCCAAGAATCAAAGCTTGGGAGACGTACCGGTTATGGGCAAATTGGTTAAAGAAGGTTGGGAGCTTGTTCCAAAAGAGTTTAGGACTTGGCTGGATATTGGCAACGTGGAAAGCCTGAATAATGCCAGGCGCACGTTGGGCGATTATTTAATTAATCTTGATAAAGTGGACGAAAGTATTTACATTTTAGATCATAAAGTCATAAAGTTTTTCGCTGATCCCAAAAACATCAAAGGCCGCGTGAAAAGAGCTGCCGTTTTAAGAGGTTTGGTTCCAAAAATTTTAGGCCACACGGACCATTTTTACAGCTATCAGTTTGTGGAAGGCAGGCTTTTTTCCAGAGTGGCTACTTCTAAAGATTTCAGGGAATTTCTTACTTGGGCGGAGAAGAATTTGTGGAAGCGGGTTAAGGAAACTTCGGAAAAGGAATTTAGAAAGATTTGTTTGGGATTTTATAAAAACAAAACTTTAAAGCGCTTAGCAGAGTTTCATAATTTAACCGGCATCAAGGATGAAACCGTAACCGTAAACGGGGAACAGGTTCCGCCGGTTGCCGAAATTTTAAAAAGAGTGGATTTTGACTGGCTTGCTAGAGGCAAGCAGAAACTCATTCATGGCGATTTGGTCTTGGATAACATCGTTCGTACCCGGGATTCTTACGTGCTCTTGGACTGGCGGCAGAATTTTGGCAAGCTGCTTAAAGCCGGCGATTTTTATTATGATTTGGCCAAAATCAATCATAATCTTACCGTAAACCACGACATGGTGTTTAATAACGAATTTACCGTAAAGGTCAGGGGCAAAAACGTGATTTGCGACATCAGGCGCAGCAATATTTTGGT